>JAIBFE010000252.1 GCA_019459705.1 Thiobacillus sp.
CGACGTGCTCGACGCCGAGCAGCAGGTGCTGTCCGCCCGCCGCGACCTGGCCGGCGCGCGCTATGCCTACCTGCTGGCCACCCTGGCGCTCAAGGCCGCCGACGGCACCCTCAGCCCCGAGGATCTGGCCGAGATCGACCAGCACCTGCGTCCGCCAGCAGCGGCGCAATAAGCAGCGCCACCTGCGCCGCCGCGCCCCGATGGCGCGCGGCGAAGGCCAGGCCGGCCTCGCCCATGCGGGCGCGTGCCGCATCATCGTTCATCAGCATCAACGCGTTCGCCAGCAGGTCGCCGGCGGCGTTCACCCTCAGCGCCGCCCCCGCTTCGATCGCATGCCGCGTCGCCTCCTCGAAATTGAAGGTGTGCGGCCCCACCAGCACCGGCCGCCCCACGCTCGCCGCCTCGATCAGGTTCTGCCCGCCCAGCGGCATCAGGCTGCCGCCGACGAAGGCCACGTCGCACGCCGCGTAATACGCGAACAGCTCGCCGAGGCTGTCGCCCAGCAGCACGCGCGTCGTCGCATGCAGTTCCGCTCCATCCAGCGCGCTGCGGCGCTGGCAAGCCAGCCCCGCTGATTCGATCAGTCCTGCCACTTCGTCGAAGCGCTGCGGATGGCGCGGCACCAGCAGCAGCAGCACCTCGGCCGGCGCGGTCTCGGCAAAGGCGCGCAGCAACGGCGCTTCCTCACCCTCGCGCGTGCTCGCGGCGAGCAGCACCGGGCGCTGTCCCCATTTTGCTTTCCAGGCCGCGCCGCGTTCAAGCTGCGCAGCCGGCGGTGCGATATCGAATTTGAGATTGCCGGTGACGTGAACGGACGTCGCGCCCAGAATTTTCAGCCGCACCGCATCGGCTTCGCTCTGCGCAGCGACCACCGCCATCCGCTCCAGGCAGGCCCGCGTCAGTGCCGGCAGCCGCGCATAGCCACGCGCCGAACGTTCGGACAGCCGCGCGTTCGCCAGCATCAGCGGCACGCCTGCGTACGCGGCGGCGTGGACGAGGTTGGGCCACAGCTCGGTTTCCATCAGGATGCCGACGCGCGGCTTCAGGCGGCGCATGAAGCCGCGCATCAGGCCGGCGTAGTCGTAGGGCAGGTAGACGATGCGGGCAAACCCGCCGTACAGCGATTCGGCGGTGGCGCGCCCGGTCGGCGTCATGCAGGTGAGCAGCACCGGCACATCGGGATGCGCCGCGCGCAGCGCCTGGATCAGCGGCTGCGCCGCGCGCATCTCGCCGACCGACACGGCGTGAATCCACAGCGCGCCCGTGACCGGCGCGGGGCCGAGCGCCAGCCGTTCGCCCCAGTGCTGCAGATAGCCGCGCTCGCGCCGCCCGCGCCACAGCAGCCGCAGCGGAATCAGCGGCGCGGCCAGCAGCAGGGCCAGGCGGTAGAGCGTCCAGTCGAGTAGCAGGCGGAGCGTGGGCATCGCCGGATTGTAAAGGGGCCGATGCTAGAATCGATGCCACCTTGGAGGACAAACAATGAAAATCCTGCTCACCGGCGCCGCCGGGTTTATCGGCATGCACGTCGCGCAAATCCTTTTGAAGCGCGGCGACGACGTGACCGGCATCGACAACCTCAACGACTACTACGACCCGGCGTTGAAGCTGGCGCGGCTGGAACAGCTGAAGCCCTACCCCAACTTCCGCTTCCTCAAGGACGACATCTCCGACCGCATGGTGATGGAGGACCTGTTCGAGAAGGGCCACTTCGACGTCGTCATCAACCTCGCTGCGCAGGCCGGCGTGCGCTACTCGCTGAAGAACCCGCACGCCTACGTGCAGTCGAACATCGTCGGCTTCGCCAACCTGCTCTAAGGCTGCCGCCACCCCGGCGTCAACCACTTCGTCTACGCCAGCTCGTCGCGCGTCTCCGGTGCCAACACCAAGATCCCCTTCTCCACCCACGACCCTGTCAACCACCCG
>JAIBFE010000287.1 GCA_019459705.1 Thiobacillus sp.
GCGACTCTTCGGAGAACTTGATGACTTCGTTTTCGATGTAGGCGTCGGTTTCCTTTTCCAGCGCCTCGAACTCGGCCATGGTCAGGGCGCCTTCCTTGATCAGGCGGTCGCGCAGGATGAAGATGGGGTCGCGCTGCTTCCACAGTTCTTCTTCCTCGCGCGAACGGTAGCCGCGCGAGTCGGACATCGAATGGCCGCGATAGCGGTAGGTCATCAGTTCGAGGAAGTAGGGGCCATTGCCGGCACGCACATGGTCAACCGCCTTGCGTGCGGCTTCGTAAACGATTTCGATATCCTGGCCGTCACATTCGGCTGCCGGGATGTTGTAACCGGCCACGCGCTTGTGCTGGTGAATCACGGCGGTGGAACGCTCGATCGAGGTGCCGATGCCGTACAGGTTGTTTTCGCACACGAACAGCACCGGCAGTTTCCACAGGGCGGCCATGTTCAGCGTTTCGTGGAACACGCCCTGGTTGTTGGCGGCGTCGCCGAGGAAGCAGATGGCGATCTCGTCGCCGCCCTTCAGCTGGATCGCCTTGGCGATGCCGGCCGCCAGCGGGAAGGGGCCGCCTACCAGTGCGTAGCCGCCCATGAAGCGCTTGTCGGCGTCGAAGATGTGCATCGAGCCGCCGCGGCCCTTGGAGGAACCGGTTTCCTTGCCGTACAGCTCGGCCATCACTTCCTTCGGGTCGGCGCCGCACTTGATCGCGTGGACGTGGTCGCGGTAGCCGGTGATGACGTAATCATGGCCGGGACGCGCCGCTTCCATCACGCCGTTGCAGCAGGCTTCCTGGCCGGGATAGAGGTGGAGGAAGCCGCCGATCTTGCGTTCGATATAGGCCTGGTAGCAGCGCTCTTCAAAACGGCGGTGCAACACCATTTCGCGCAGCACGCGTTTCTTGTCTTCAATCTTCATTCGGTTACCCTTGAGGTTGGGTCGTAAAAAATCAAACGCGCCATTATCCGGTAAACCCCGCTCCCCATCAAGAAAAACGCCACCCTCAAGGACCCCGCATGCTGCCTAAACTTACTGAAAACAAACAGGAAATTACTGCCAAAACGCTCGAAACCGCGGGTCATGCGCTGTTGCTGCTGCCCGTGTCGAAATCCCTGCCCGAAGTGTCGGGCAGCGCCGAGCTCAAGGCCGTGATGAAGCGGCGCGGTCTCAAGGTCGACGCGCTGGCGAAGTCGCCGGTGGCGGTACAGCTGCCCGGTGGCACGCTCGCAGTGGTTGCGATGCTGAAGGCCGATGCCAGCACCTTCGAAACCCATGAACAGGTGCGTAAGGCGCTGGCCATGCTGATGGCCGAGTATCCGAAGACGCTGACGCTGGCCGTGTTCGGCGATGCTGCGTTCAGAGCGCATGCCGCCGACGCGGCGGTGTACGCCGCGCTGGTCAACGCCGTGCCGCTGCCGTCGCGCAAATCCAAGACCGATCCCGTGCTGAAAACCGTTGAGCTCTTCGGCCACCAGTCCGCCGACCGCTTCGCCCGCGTGCAGGCGCTGGCCGAAGGCAATCTGCTCACCCGCAGCCTCACCGTACAGGGTCCGGACGAGCTCACACCCGGCGTCTACCGCAAGCGCATCAAGGCGCTGGCGAAGCAGTACGGCTGGACGGTCGAGGAATACGCCTTCGACAAGCTGAAGAAGATGGGCGCGGGCGCATTCTGTGCGGTGGCGCAGGGCTCGCCGGCGAAGGACGCGGCAATCGTGCGCATCAGCTACAAGGGGGCCAAGGCGAAGGCGAGGAAGGTGGCCTTCGTCGGCAAGGGCATCTGCTTCGACACCGGCGGCCACAACCTCAAGCCGGCGAAGTACATGCAGGGCATGCACGAAGACATGAACGGCTCGGCGGTGGTGTTGGGCATCCTTGCCGCGGCGTCGAAGATGAAACTGCCGGTTGCGCTGGAGGGCTGGGTCGCGCTCGCCGAAAACCATATCAGCCCGCAGGCCTACCGGCAGAACGAAGTGGTGACGGCGCTGAACGGCACCACCATCGAGGTCGTCCACACCGACGCCGAAGGCCGCATGGTGCTGGCCGACACGCTCACGCTCGCCTCGAAGGCCAAGCCAGATCTCATCGCCGACTTCGCCACGCTCACGGGCACCATGCACTATGCGCTGGGCAGCCGTATGTCGGGCGTGTTCGCCTCGTCCAGCGCACTGGCGCACCAGGCCTCGCGTGCTGCCACCGCCAGCGGCGAACGCATTGTCGTGTTTCCTTACCCGGAGGATTACGACAGCAGCCTCGATTCGACGGTGGCCGACGTCAAGCAGTGCAGCATGGAAGGCGAGGCCGACCACATTCTCGCCACCCGCTTCCTGTCGCGCTTCGTCGGCGACACGCCGTGGCTGCACATGGACCTCTCGGGCCACAGCTGCAAGGGTGGGCTCGGCGCGGTGATGAGCGATGCCAACGGCTTTGGCGTGGCATGGGGGATCGCTCTGCTGGACGGCCTGCAAGCCAGGGCCTGATCGCCGGATGACGTCTGCGCAGGAACCGGCGGTGATCTATGCCGACGACAGCCTGCTGGTGGTCGACAAGCCCAGCGGCCTGCTCGCGGTGCCGGGGCGCGGCGCCGACAAGCAGGATTGCCTCGCCGTGCGGGTGCAGGCCTGCTATCCCGATGCCCTGATCGTTCACCGGCTGGACATGGCGACATCCGGGCTGATGGTGATGGCGCGCGGGCCGGCGATGCAGCGCGCATTGAGCAAGGCCTTCGCGGCGCGCGAGGTGACCAAGCGTTACATCGCGCTGGTGGCCGGCCGGCTGGAAGCGCCGGCGGAAGGCTGCGGCGTACCGGAAGACTGGGGAACCATAGACCTGCCCATCATCGTCGACTGGCCTAACCGACCCCTGCGGATCGTCGATCACACTTCCGGCAAACCGAGCCTCACCCGCTGGCGCGTGCTGGGTCACGACGATACCGGTGTGAGTACCCGCGTCGAACTCGAACCCGTCACCGGTCGCTCGCATCAGCTGCGCGTTCATCTGCGCGAACTGGGGCATCCGATCCTGGGTGATGCGTTGTACGCACCGGCGGACGTGCAGGCGCTGGCCGGACGGCTGCAATTGCATGCCTGGTCGCTGCGCTTCATGCACCCGCTGACGGGCGAGGAGATGGCGTTCGAGTGTGCCGCGCCGTTTTGAACGCTCAGCGCGTCTTCAGCGTCGTGGCCCGCGGCACCACCAGACGCACATAGTCGAGCGCTTCGTAATTGCGGATTTGTGCCGGGCCTTCGGGCGCCACGTCGACGTAGGCGGGAAAGTCCTCGGCCGCCAGTCCGCGCCTGCCCGCATAGGTTTCGCAGACATGCACCGGGATGCCGTCGTCACGGCTCAGGCTTTCGGCGATCTGGTGGATTGTCGAGTTGTCGGCGCGGCCCCCGGTCTGCAGGGCAAACATTTCCTGGCCATGCGTCACCAGCGCCATCGGCACGCCGGGAAAGCGTGCCTTCAGCCTTTGCGCGGCCTGCTTCACCCAGGGCAGCGCCAGGTCCAGGGCATGCGGGTCACGGTCGACGATTTCAAATACCACCCCGGCGGGCGCCAGCGGGCGCGCCAGCAACGCATCCAGGGTGAGCGGCGCGGCGCAGGCCTGGCCGGCCAGGGCCAGCAGCCCGATCCAGACAGTCAGCAAGCGGCAGGATGGTGAAAACATGTCGTTCGAAACCATGCGGCGGTGCGGGATCGATCACGCGATGATGGCGGGCGGCGGGATCGATACGCCTCGCGGGAGGAGCAGGCCAGCGCCATGCACCTAGTTCGATTTGGCGATCAGCTGCAGAAACTCCTGCCGGGTGCGGTCGTGATCCCGGAAGGCGCCCAGCATCATCGAGGTGATGGTCCACGAGTTCTGCTTTTGCACGCCGCGCATCATCATGCAGAAGTGCTGGGCCTCGATCACGACGCCGACGCCGGCCGCGCCGGTGGCGGTCTGGATGGCCTCGGCAATCTGGGTGGTGAGCTGCTCCTGGATCTGCAGCCGCCGCGCGAACATGTCGGTGATGCGCGCGATCTTGGACAGGCCGATCACCTTGCCTTGCGGCAGGTAGGCCACGTGGGCCTTGCCGACAAAGGGCAGCAGGTGGTGCTCGCACATCGAATACAGTTCGATGTCCTTCACGATGACCATTTCGTTGTTGTCCGAATCGAACACGGCGTCGTTGAGGACGTCGTCCAGCGTCTGCGCATACCCCTGCGTCAGGAACTTGAATGCGGCGGCAGCGCGCTCGGGCGTTTTCAGCAAGCCATCGCGCGAAATGTCCTCGCCTGCGCTTTGGAGAAGCTGTTCGTAGAGCTTGGCGGTGTCCATGATTGAGACCTTGTCTGTGCGTTGATTGCCTTGACTGTGTCAGAGCAGTGTTGCAGCGTCAACCCGGCCGGCCGATGAAAAACCACTCAAGGATTCCGGTTGTTCGCCAGGCCGATCACGAAGCGATGCTTGCCCGAAGCGGTTCGCGGGATGTCGTCGAAGCAACTCACCTCCAGGCGCCGACAGGCCGATTGATAGGACGACAGCAGCGACTCGTTGAAGCGGCCGTCTCACAACGCCGCTTCGAAGCGGTCGATGACGGCGCGCTGGGCCGCGATCTTCTCGTCGGGGCTAGCGAGCCGACAGGTAGCGGGGGAAGGCATGCTTGTCGAGCAGGATTTCAATGAGGTTGATCGCGCCGGTGAGGTCGGCCTCGGCGAACAGGCGGTCGAGATCGGCCCCGGCTTCGACACGGTAATGCTGCACCCCGAATGCTTGCGCGAGCAGGCTGAAGTCGGGGTTGGCAAAGTCACAGTCGATGTAGCGTTCGCCGTACAGCTGGAACTGGTTCTTGCGGATGAGCGAGAGCGTGCCGTTGTTGATCACTACCACGTTGAGCGGAATGCGATAGTTCACCGCCGTCATCATTTCCATGCAGCACATCTGGAAGCCGCCGTCGCCGAGGATGGCGAAGGTCGGGCTGTCCTTGGCAAAGCAGCGCGCGCCGATGGCCGCCGGAATCGCGTGGCCGAGCGAGGAGATGCCGGAATTCGGGAAGTAATGGTTGCGGTCGGAGACGTTGAAGTAGCTCTGCGCGAAGACGATGTTGTCGTCGAACACCAGCGCGTTGTGCGGAAAGCGCTGGGCAAGCCCGCTGAAGAAGCGCTGGATCAGGTGGAATGCTTCGTGTTGCGTGGCCGCTGCATCGTCTGCTGGCGGCGTCATGGCTGCGCGATGATCGTCGAGTGGGTCCAGTGCCTTGGGTTCCATGCCGTCGGCATCGAGCAGGGCGAACACGTCCTCCATCACAGCGCGGATGTCGCCGCACATCGCCAGGTCCGGCTGGAACACGCGGCCGAGCTGCGCGGGGTCGCGGTCGACCTGGGCGATCCGCTTGTGGGCCAGCAGCTTCGGATCCCACAGGTAGCTGGTACGTTCGTTGAAGCCGGCACCGAGAAAGATCAGCAGGTCGGCATGCTCGACCAGGTAGCGGTAGGCGTCGCCGTTGGACGTCACGCCGAGGCAGCCGAGCGACAGCGGCGTGCCTTCGGCCACCACGCCCTTGGCCTTGAGGCTGGTGGTGACCGGGATGTTGAAGCGTTCGGAAAACGCAGCGACGACATCGCGCGCGCCCGCCAGGATGCTGCCGTGGCCGGCGACGATCACCGGCGTGCGTGCGTCCTGGATCAGCCCGGCAAGCTCTGCGACCGACGCCGTGTGCCGGATCGCAGCCTTGCGTGGAAAGTGGATCTGCTCGAGCACGCTGTCGTCGACCATCTCCTTCTGCACGTTGTAGGGGATCGACAGCAGCACCGGCCCCGGCTCGCGTCCGAGCAGCGCCTGCGTGGCCTGGTTCAGCACCTGGCCCAGATAGTCGGTGCGCTCGATCAGCTTGTGATAGCGCGTGATGCTGGCGAACAGCGCGCCCTGGTCGATGGCGCCGCCTTCCCCCGAGCTTTCCTGCAGGCCGCCCTTGCCGAAGATATAGGTCGAGGTCTCGCCGGTGATCGCCAGCACCGGCAGCCGCTCGGCGTAGGCGTTGGCAATTCCTGTGATGAGATTGGTCGCCCCCGGCCCCGCGGTGGCGATGCAGGGGGGGGGCCGGTGCGATACCCGCGCGTAGCCGCCCGCCATGAAGGCCGCGCCCTGCTCGTGCTTGACCAGTACGCTCTTCACCTGCGAGTCGTGCAGGCGATCGTAAATCGGCAGCACATGCGCGCCCGGCATGCCGAAGATGTGGTCGATCCCCAGGCGCTCCAGATACCTGACGATCAGTTCGCTGACGGAAATATTCATGTGCTTGTTATCGTGTTCTGCGGTCTCGTTCCGCCGGTGTGCGTCGGCACATCCGGAAGTCCGGGATTTGAGCACAAGATGCCGTGCGGGAAAACATTGGGTATTGTGCGGGATCGTGCGCGGAACCCGCGCATGTCCGGTACACGGGGTAAAGCGGTGCGGAATGCAGCCGGAGAAGCGCGTTGACGGGCGCGGCAACGCCCGCCAGCGCCACGTGCTGCCCGGCAGCAGCCGCAGCGGGGCGGCCGGTCAGACGTGCGCCAGCTGCTGTTCGATTTCGATGAAGGTGTTGGCCACTTCGGTGGTCTCGATGTTCACGCCCAGCTGCTTGCACAGCTGCGACAGCGACAGCAGGCCGCGCACCATGAGTCCGCCTTCAGCGTGCTCGATCACCAGCGCATGCTGGCGGCCGCGCGCCTTGAGGGTTTCCAGCACGTGGCCGACACGGGCGTGGGCGATGTCGTCATAGTCGACCGCTTCCAGCCGCTCCACCGGCGTCATGATGTCGGCCACCAGCACTTCGTCGCGGCGGATGCCGCGGCTTTGCACGATCTGCATGGGCTTCTCACCCTTGATGTCGGTGCTGGTGATCAGCCCCGCCACGCGATCATGACTGTCCATGACGAACAGCAGGCGCACCTTGCGCCGGATCATGCGCTCTTCCGCCTGCTGGATGGTGTCGCCGGGTGTGGCGATGAAGGCGGTCAGGCGGCGGAAGTCAGTCATGACGTCGAGCGCAGGATTATCCAGACCGACCCGTTCGGGCAAGATGCAGGCAGGTCGAAGCAGGCCCGCGGTTTTGTCGAGATTGCGGGTGGGCAGGCGGGTATAGGTCATGGCGTATCTCCTCGGTATCGGTTTCTGGTTCCTGGTCCGTACGCTACGCGTAGCGGAACGGAAGCGGCCATCCTGTTCCTTGCCAGTCCCCCTGTCTATTCAAGATATTTTTTCCCGACATAAATTGTTCTTGCTTGAATCCGGCTGGCGCCAGGGGTAGGGCACGGCTCAGACAGCCAATGCTCGCGCATGAAGCGCCAGATGCTCGCCGATGAAACTGGCGATGAAGTGGTAGCTGTGGTCGTAGCCGTCCTGCATTCTGAGCGTGAGCGGGATGCCGCGCGCGGTGCAGGCGGCCTGCAGGTTTTGCGGAAACAGCTGTTCGGCCAGAAATTCGTCGGCGGTGCCGTGGTCGATCAGCGCAGGCGGCAGCGTTGCGCCGGCCTTGACCAGGCAGGTGGCGTCGTACGTTTCCCACAGTTTTTTGTCGTCGCCGAGATAAGCGCCGAAGCAGCCCTGTCCCCATGGACTGACGATGGGATTGCAGATGGGCGCGAAGGCGGAGACCGAGGCGTACAGGCCGGGATTTTTCAGCGCGCAGATCAGTGCGCCGTGGCCGCCCATCGAGTGGCCGCTGATGGCGCGTTTGCCGGGGATCACGGGGAAGTTCGCCTCGACCAGCGCCGGCAATTCGCGGGTGACGTAGTCGTACATCCGGTAGTGCGTCGCCCACGGCGCCTGCGTGGCGTTGACGTAGAAGCCCGCACCCTGGCCGAGGTCGTAGCGCTCAGGGATGTCGGGCACGCCCTCGCCGCGCGGGCTGGTGTCGGGCATGACGAGGATCAGCCCCAGCTCCGCGCAGTAGCGCTGCGCGCCGGCCTTCACCCGCACGTTGTCGTCGGTACAGGTCAGCCCGGACAGCCAATACACCACCGGCAGCTTCTGCGTCGCCGCCTGCGGCGGCAGGTAGACCGAGAAAGTCATCGTGCAATGACAGGTGGCCGATTCGTGCTGCCAGCGCTCGAGCCAGCCGCCGAACTCCTTGATTCGTTCAATCTGTTTCATCGCCGCCTCAGAAAATGATGACCGAGCGGATGCTCTTGCCTTCGTGCATCAGGTCGAAGGCGCGGTTGATGTCTTCCAGCGGCATGGTGTGGGTCACCAATTTATCCAGTTCGATCTTGCCGGCCATGTAGTTGTCGACGTAGCCCGGCAGCTGGCTGCGGCCCTTGACGCCGCCGAATGCGGTGCCT
>JAIBFE010000277.1 GCA_019459705.1 Thiobacillus sp.
AGTTGCCCGGCCTGAGTTCAGCCCGGCCGGCAATACCCCTGACCACGACAGCTTGAAACCCCCGCCCTCCGCGGCGGATAATGCGGCATTGCGCCGGATCAGCCCATTTTGGAATCCTACCTCCTCATCCTCATTTCCACGGTGTTCGTGAACAACATCGTGATGGCCAAGATTCTCGGCCTGTGCCCCTGCTTGGGCGTGTCGAAAATACTCGAAACGGCGATCGGCATGGGGCTGGCGACGACCTTCGTGCTGACGCTGGCCTCCGGCGCCAGCTACCTCATCAACGAATACCTGCTCGGCACCGAACTGTTCTACCTGCGCACGCTGTCGTTCATCGTGGTGATCGCGGGGATCGTGCAATTTACCGAGATGTTCATCCACAAAACCAGCCCGGTGCTGTACCAGGTGCTGGGCATCTATCTGCCGCTCATCACCACCAACTGCGCGGTGCTGGGGATTCCGCTGCTCAACGTGCAGGAGAACCACAATTTTGTCGAGTCGCTGTTCTTCGGCGCCGGCGGCGCGATCGGCTTCACCCTGGTGCTGATCCTGTTTGCCGGCATCCGTGAGCGCCTCGATACCTGCGATGTGCCGTCGCCGTTCAAGGGCACCAGCATCGCGATGATCACCGCCGGCCTGATGTCACTGGCCTTCATGGGCTTCTCGGGTCTGGTCAAATAATGATCACGGCCATTCTGGTGATGGTCGCCATCGCGGTCGTGACCGGCCTGGTGCTCGGCTGGTCGGCGATCCGTTTCAAGGTGGAGGGCAACCCGCTGGCGGAAAAGATCGACGCCATCCTGCCGCAGACGCAATGCGGTCAATGCGGCTTCCCCGGCTGCCGGCCCTATGCCGAGGCGATCGCCAAGGGCGAAGCCGACATCAACCAGTGCCCACCTGGAGGCGAGGAAGGTGTGAAGAAGCTCGCCGAACTGCTGGGCGTGGAGCCCAAGCCACTCGACGAAACCCATGGCACGCCCAAGCCGAAATCGGTCGCCTTCATCGACGAGCAGACCTGCATCGGCTGCACGCTATGCATCCAGGCCTGTCCGGTCGACGCAATTTCCGGCGCAGCGAAACAGATGCATACCATCATCGCCGTCGAATGCACCGGCTGCGAACTGTGCCTGCCGCCGTGCCCGGTCGACTGCATCACCATGGTGCCGATCGCCGAAGACCTGCCGCACTGGAAATGGAAGCATCCGGTGGTGATGCTGAAGCAGGTTTCCGGGGAGGCGCGCGCATGAGCCGCGAACTCTTCAAATTCAAGGGCGGGGTGCACCCGCCCGAGCACAAGGCCGAATCGAACACGCGCCCGGTTCACGCCGCGCCGCTGCCGAAGAAGCTGGTCATCCCGCTGCGCCAGCACATCGGCAATCCGGCCAAGCCGGTGGTCGAGGTGGGTGACCGGGTGCTGAAGGGTCAGCTGATCGGCGCGGCTGACGGCTATATTTCCGCCGCCGTCCACGCATCGAGTTCCGGCATCGTCAGCGCGATCGGTCCGGCCGTGGTGCCGCATGTCTCGGGCCTGCCGGACGAATGCATCACCCTCTCGACCGACGGACTGGACGAATGGATCGTCCACGCACCGCTCGACTACCGCGCGATGGAGCCGTCCGACCTGCGCATGCGGCTGCGCGATCTGGGCATTGCCGGACTCGGCGGCGCGGTGTTTCCCAGCGCGGTCAAGCTCGACCCCGGCGCGACCCACTCCTGCCCCACCCTGATCCTCAACGGCGGCGAATGCGAGCCCTGGATCACCTGCGACGATGTGCTGATGCGCACCCGTGCCGACGACATCCTGCAGGGCGTGGCCGTGATGCGGCATCTGCTGGGCAGCACGGAAATCCTGATCGGCATCGAGGACAACAAGCCCGAGGCCATTGCCGCGATGCAGGCCGCCGCGCAAAAAATGGATTATGCAATCGAGGTCGTCGCCGTGCCGGCGATCTATCCCGGCGGCGGAGCCAAGCAGTTGATCAAGACGCTCACCGGCAGGGAAGTACCGTCCGGCAAGCTGTCCACCGACATCGGCATCCAGGTGTTCAACGTCGGTACCGCGTACGCGCTGGCGCGCGCGGTACACCATGGCGAGCCGCTGATTTCGCGGCTGGTCACCGTCACCGGCCATGTGCTGCGCCCGCAGAATATGGAGGTACTGATCGGCACGCCGATGCACACGCTGATCACCCTGGCAGGGGACCGCGACGGCACCACCGGCGTGCTGATGGGTGGACCCATGATGGGCATGCCGATGCCCGATCTCGATGTGCCGGTGGTCAAGGCCACCAACTGCATCCTGGTGAAATCGAGAGATCTCTTCCCGCCGCTTCCCGCTGCCCTGCCCTGCATCCGCTGCACCCGTTGCGCCGACGCCTGCCCGGCCGAACTGCAGCCGCAGGAACTGTTCCGTTTCGCCAAGACGGGCGACTTCGGCCGCGCGCAGGAATATCACCTGTTCGACTGCATCGAGTGCGGCTGCTGCAGCTACGTCTGCCCCAGCCACATCCCGCTGGTCGATTTCTATCGCTACGCCAAGAGCGAGATCTGGGCGCGCGAAAAAGAAAAACGTGCCGCCGACCTGGCGCGCGAACGCCACGAATTCCGCCAGTTCCGGCTGGAGCGCGAGAAGAAGGAAAAGGCCGAGAAGCTTGCCGCCAAGGCGCAGGCCAAGCGCGCCGAACTCGCCGCCGCGCCGGCGACCGAGGGCCCTGCCCAAACCGACGCCGACGCCAAGAAGGCGCTGATCGCGGCCGCGCTGGCCCGCGCGCAGGCGAAAAAAGCCGAGGTCGCACCGAAGAACGTCGACCACCTGCCACCCGAGAAGCAGCGCGAGATCGAGGAAATAGAGGCGCGCCGGGCTAAAATCCGCGAACTGGCGCGCCAGCCGCTGGAAACCGACGAGAAGAAATCCTGATGGCCTCCCCTTTCATTATCGATCGCAGCAGCGTCACCCAGGTCATGGCCTGGGTGCTGGCCGCGCTGCTCCCCGGCATCGCGGTCTACGTCTGGCTGTTCGGCCCGGGCATCCTGGTCACGCTGTCGCTCGCCACCGTCACCGCGCTGGCGGCCGAAGCGGTGATGCTGAAAGCGCGAGGCTATCCGGCCAAGCCCTTCCTCATGGATCTATCTGCCATCGTCACCGCCTGGCTGCTGGCCTTGTCGCTGCCGTCGCTGGCGCCGTGGTGGCTGATCGTCACTGGCACGCTGTTCGCCATCGTGGTGGCCAAGCACCTGTACGGCGGGCTGGGGCAGAACATTTTCAACCCGGCGATGGTCGGCTATGCGGTGCTGATCGTGTCCTTCCCGGTGCAGATGACGCAGTGGGCGGGCCCGCTTGAACTGACCGCGACGCCCCTCACGCTGGCGCAAAGCGCGAGCGTGATTTTCGGCGGCGACGTGCCGAAGGCCACGCTCGATGCCGTGACCATGGCGACGCCGCTGGACGCGCTGCGAACCGGACTGCTGCAGCAGCACACGGTGGACGAGATCATGACGCAGTCGATCTTCGGCCACTACGGCGGCATCGGCTTCGAGTGGCTGGCCGGCGCCTTCCTGCTCGGCGGCCTTGTGCTGTGGGCGCTGCGCATCATCAGCTGGCAAGTGCCGCTGGCCTTCCTGGCCGGCATCTGGCTGGCCGCCGGCTTCCTGCATTTCTTCGACGCCGGCCGCTTCGGCGCGCCGTGGTTCCACCTGTTCGCGCCGTCGGTGATGCTGGGCGCCTTCTTCATCGCCACTGACCCGGTATCGGGCGCCACCACGCCGCGCGGCAAGCTGATCTTCGGCTTCGGCGCGGGCCTGCTCACCATCATCATCCGCACCTGGGGCGGTTATCCGGACGGCGTCGCCTTCGCGATCCTGCTGATGAACCTGTGCGTGCCGCTGATCGACCAGTACACCCAGCCGCGCGTATATGGCGAGACGAAAAAGACCAGGGCGCCGCCGGCATGACTTCACCGCTTCAAGCTGCTCTGCGGAACGCGCTGCGCACCGGCGTCATCCTGTTCGTGTTCGCGGTCGTCGGCACCGCCATGCTGGCATTCACCCATGACCGCACCGAGCCGACCATCACCCGTGGCCAGCTCGCCGCAAAACGCGCACTTCTGAGCCAGGTATTGCCAGCCACGCTTTACGATAACGACCTGCTGGCCAGCCAGCAAAGCGTGCCGCCGGATGAACTGCTGGGCACGCGCCAACCCTCCGCACTGTGGCTGGCTCGCCGCGGCGGCGCGTTCAGCGGAGTGGTGCTGGAAGCGGTTGCGCCCGACGGCTACAGCGGTGATATTGCCTTGTTGATCGGGATTGATGCTGACGGAACTGTCACCGGGGTGCGCGTCACCACCCACCGCGAGACCCCGGGGCTGGGTGATTACATCGATCGCGCCAAAAGCCCGTGGATCGAGCAGTTTATCGGCAAGTCGCTGATGAACCCGGAACCCAAGCACTGGAAAGTCGCCAAGGACGGTGGCGCCTTCGACGCCCGTGCTGGCGCTACCATCACCCCGCGCGCGGTGGTCAAGGCCGTCAGGAGCGCGCTCGATTATTTTGCACAGCACCGCGCGGCATTCGTCGAACCCGCTCGGGAGGCCCAACCCGTCAAGGAGAAAAGCCCATGATGACGATGAACGAATTCCGCAGCCTGTTCCATAACGGCCTCATCAAGCAGAACACTGGCCTGGTGCAGCTTCTTGGGTTATGCCCGCTGCTGGCGATCAGCAACAACGTGATCAACGCCGTGTCGCTGGGACTGGCGACGACGCTGGTGATGGCTGCATCGAGCGGCGCGGTATCGGGCGTGCGCCATTTCGTGCCGAATGAAATCCGCATCCCGGTATTCGTGCTGATCATCGCCGCGCTGGTCACCGTGATCGACCTGGCAATGAACGCCTATGTGCATCCGCTGTATCTGGTGCTGGGGATTTTCATCCCGCTGATCACCACCAACTGCATCGTACTGGCGCGCGCTGATGCGTTTGCCGCCAAGAATCGTCCGCTGCACAGCGTGGTCGACGCGATCGCAATGGGGCTGGGGCTCACGATGGTTCTGATCGTGCTGGGCGCGATCCGTGAACTCGCCGGCCAGGGCACGCTGCTGTCGGGCATCGATCTGGTGTTCGGCGAGCCAGCCAAAACCTTCGTCCTCCATGTGTTGCCCGGTTATCAGGGCTTTCTGCTGGCCATCCTGCCGCCCGGCGCCTTCATCGCGCTGGGGCTGCTGATCGCCGCGCACAACTGGCAGAAGGCCCGCGCCGAGCGCCGCGTTCATGCCGCCGCGCCGGTGCCGGCATGAAACCACCGCTGAAGCGGCGCGTGCCGAAGCCGCGCAATCCCTACGTGCCTCTGGTGCTTGCCCGCAAGGCCGGCGAACATGAAAAAACGCCGGGTGCCAAACGCCAGGCCGAGAAGCAGGCCATGAAAAAGCGCCTCGCCGAACAGTGAGCCGGGCACGATGAGCAACGCCGCACCATGAATTCTGCCAAGCGCGATGAAATCTTCAGCCGCCTGCGCGCGGCCAATCCGCACCCCACCACCGAGCTCGAATACACGACGCCGTTCGAACTGCTGGTGGCGGTGGTGCTGTCGGCACAATCCACCGACAAGGGGGTGAACCTCGCCACGCGCAGGCTGTTTCCGGTGGCCAACACGCCCGAAGCGATCCACGCGCTGGGCGAGGCAGGCCTGGCCGATTTCATCAAGACCATCGGCCTCTACAAGAGCAAGGCGAAGCATCTGATCGCCACCTGCCGCATGCTGGTCGAACTGCACGGCAGCCAGGTGCCGGCCGACCGCGCCGCGCTCGAGGCGCTGCCGGGCGTGGGCCGCAAGACCGCCAATGTGATCCTCAACACCGCGTTCGGCCAGCCGACCATGGCGGTCGACACCCACATCTTTCGCGTCTCCAACCGCATCGGCCTGGCGCCCGGAAAGACCGTGCTGGAAGTGGAGAAGAAGCTGCTGAAGACCATTCCCGACGAGTTCCGCGTCGACGCGCACCACTGGCTGATCCTGCACGGACGCTACATCTGCCAGGCCAGAAAGCCGAAATGCGGCGAGTGCATCATCGCGGACCTGTGCGAATACAAGGGCAAGACCTGGCCCGCGCCCTCTTCCGCGTTCGCCGCCGAAACGGCAAAGCCGACCCGCAAGGCGGCGGGAACCCCGTCTGCGGGCGCTCCCCGCAAGCGGGCGAAAGCGTAACGCCTGCCGATTGATGTTCAATCCCAGCCGCGACCAGGTTCGCCAGTTCTTCTTCGACGTGTGGGCAAAATACCGTGCCGGCCAGCCGCTGGCAGGCGCGGAGCAGCCGGCGCTGGATGCGGTGCTGGCGCACCCCGAATACCACGCCCTGCTCGACCAGCCCGAACGCTACAAGGAGCGGGATTACCTGCCGGAGGCCGGCGAAACCAACCCTTTCCTGCATCTTTCCATGCACCTCGCGATCGCCGAGCAGCTGTCGGTCGACCAGCCGCCGGGCATCCGCGAACGCTACCAGCGGCTGCTTGGCCAGCATGGCGACGCGATGGACGCCCAGCACGCCATCATGGACTGCCTGGGGGAAATGATCTGGCAGGTGCAGCGCCACCAGACTGCGTTTGATTCGGCAGCCTATTTACGCTGTCTGGACCGCACGCTCGGCAAGGCCTGAATGGCCCCGGTCGCCGACAAGAAATCAGCACGACCGGCCTTCATTTTGCCGGAATCCTGTCGATACTTCTGTTGAATGCATGACGTGGGCGTCCCCCAGCCCCGGCATGCCTGCCATCCCCATGCGCCACACCACGAGGTCTCAGGGGCGCATTCGTTTCATCGAAACAGGCTGATTGATGTCACAGGTCGAACAACTGAAACTCAGCGGGCAGCTGCCCTCGCCCCGGGGCGTCGCGCTGGCGGTGCTCGAGTTGTCCCGGCGCGAGAATGCGACGCTGGGTGAAATTGCACGGGTCGTGCAGACCGATCCCGCGCTGTCCGGGCGCCTGATCAAGCTGGCCAACACCGCTTCTCACATCGCGCGTCCGGTGGTATCGGTTCAGGAGGCCGTGGTGCGCCAGGGCATCGCGACGGTGCGCCATCTGGCGCTGGGATTTTCGCTGGTGGACCAGTACCGCGACGGCGCCTGCGAAGCCTTCGACTACAAGAGGTACTGGTCGCACTCGCTGCTGATGGCCCTGAGCATGCAGGCCCTGGGGGCACGGGTACATGTGGCGGCGGCGGACGAGATGTTTGTCTGCGGCCTGCTGGCGCAGGTGGGGCAGCTGGCCCTGGCAACGGCATACCCCGACGAATACAACCTGGTTCTGATGGCGGAGCATGCCGATCCCGCACAAGCGCTCATCGCCCATGAGCGGGCCCGCCTGGAAACCGACCATATCGAAATGGGCATCGTCATGATGTCCGACTGGGGCATGCCCAAGGTCTTCACCGGCCCCCTCAGCCACTACGAAGACCCGGATCACCCGAACTTTCCCCATGATTCGCGCGCCAACAGCCTGATGCTGATGCTGCGCCTGTCGCATCGTCTGGCCGATCTCGGGCTGGCCAACGCCGACGTGCGCCCCAGGTTGCTGAAGGAATGGATGGCGCTTGCCGTCGAACTCGACATTCCGCAGGACGCAGCCGGACGCTTTATCGACGAAGTCATCGACAACTGGCGGGAATGGGGCGAACTGCTGAAAATTCCGGCTACGGTACTCCCGTCGTTTGCCGAGATCTGCCACGGCCACAACGAAGCCGAGGATGACGCTGACGATACGGACATGCCGTTGCGCATCGTGGTGGCGAATGGCAACGCCATCAACCGCCGCAACACCATGGCGCTGCTGGCCGAAGACAGCGAGCACACCGTCTATCCGGCCGAAAACGGCAACACTGCGCTGGCACTGGCGATGGAAGTGCTGCCCCACGTCATCATCGCGCATTACGACCTGCCGCTGCTCGACGGCCTCGAGTTGTGCCAGGCCCTGCGTGCAACCGACGAAGGCCGCCGCATGCATATCCTGATGACGGCCGACGAGCAGGGCGAGGAACAGCTGACCCGCGCCTATGAGGCGGGCGCCGATGGCTACCTGCCCAGCACCCTCAGCGCCAAAGGCCTGCACACCCGCCTGCGCGCCGCGCAGCGCCTGGTCCAGCTGCAGACCGCCTGGGAAAAGGACCGCGCGCAACTGCGCCAGATTGCCGCCGAACTGGCAGTCGCCAACCGGCGGCTGGCCAATGCCGCGCTGACCGACCTGCTGACCGGACTGCCCAACCGCCGCTCGGCCATGGATCAGCTCCAGCAGGCCTGGAGCGCGGCTTCGCGTTCCGGACTGCCGCTTGCGGTGATGGTGGTCGACATCGATCATTTCAAGCACATCAACGACACCTACGGCCACGCTGCCGGCGACATGGTGTTGCGCGAAGCCGCAGCCACCCTGCGCACCTCGGCGCGCCGCGAAGACAGCGTCTGCCGCATCGGCGGCGAGGAGTTCCTGGTCATTTGCCCCAACACCGACCTCAAGTCTGCGATGCAGTCAGCCGAACGCCTGCGTGCAAACCTGAGCGCAAAACGGATAGTCATCGGCCAGACGGAACAGACCCTCACCGTCAGCATCGGCGTGGCAACGCGCGAATCCGGCACCCCCGACATGGACGCACTGGTCAGCATCGCCGACCAGGCGCTCTATGCCGCCAAAGAGGCCGGCCGCAACCGGGCCTGCACCCGGCAGCAAAGCCTGTTCCCTTGATCCCGGGCGCGCTACAGCGCGCGTGAGATCTTTCGCACCGTCTCGTCTTCGGGATGCGGCTCAATGTGGAAGCCCAGCGCTTCCACCAGCTTCAGCATCGGGCGGTTGGTTTTCAGCACTTCGCCTTCCATCACCTTCAGGCCCTTGCCGCGCGCCACATCCATCAGCACATCCATGAGCTTGTGGCCGATTCCCTGTTTCTGCCACTGGTCGTTGACCACCAGGGCAAATTCGCAGGATTCGCCATCCGGATTGATCGAATAGCGCGCCACGCCGAGTTCCACCTCCTTGTCATCGACTTCGGTCAGCGCCAGCAGCGCCATTTCGCGCGTGTAGTCGATCTGGGTCAGATGCGCCAGCGCGACGGGCGAAAGCTCGCTCACCGCATCCATGAAACGGAAATATTTGGATTCCGCAGACAGGCTGCGCACGAAGCCCTGGGTGAGTTCGGCATCTTCCGGGCGGATCGGGCGGATCAGCACGTCGTGGCCGCTGGGCAATTGCCAGTGTGTTACCAGATGCGCCGGGTAAGGATGAATCGCCATGTGGCCATAGCGGTCGGCTGTCGGCACCCGTGGCGCGATGACGATGCGGGCATCCAGCGCCAGCGCGCCGTGTTCGTCCACCAGCAGCGGGTTGATGTCCAGTTCGGCCAGCCAGGGCAGTTCGCAGACCATTTCAGACAGGCGCAGCAGCACGTTTTCCAGTGCATCCATATCGACCGGCGGACGGTTGCGGAACGGCCCCAGCAAGGTCGCGACACGGGTGCGCCGGATCAGGTCGCGCGCCAGATAATGGTTGAGCGGCGGCAGGGTGACCGCACGGTCCTGCCAGGCCTCGACATCGACGCCGCCGGCGCCGAACACGATCACCGGCCCCAGCACCGGGTCCGAGGTCATGCCCAGCAGCACTTCGCGTGCGTGCGGGCGGATCGCCATCGGTTCGATCACGATGCCGTCGAGGGTGGCATCGGGACGCAGGCGCTTCACGTCCGCGAGCATCTCGCCGAAGGCGGAGCGCACCGCCTGGCCGCTCGACAGGCCCAGCCGCACGCCGTTGACGTCGGACTTGTGGGTGATGTCCGGCGAGTTGATTTTCATCGCCACCGGAAAGCCCATCTGCTGGGCCATCAGCATGGCTTCCATGGGATCGCGGGCGATCAGGGTCTGCGCGATCGGGATGTGGAAAGCTGACAACAGCGCCTTCGACTCCACTTCGTTCAGCAGATGACGACCGTGCGCCAGGGCGCTTTCGATGATCAGGCGCGCGCCTTCGACATCCGGCTCGACCTGCTGCGACAGGGGCCCCGGCGTCTGCATCAGCTGGCGCTGGTTTTCTTAAAAGGCGTCGAGTAAGGAAAACACCTCGACCGCCGGCTCCGGCGTGGTGAAGTAGGGGATGCCGGCCTGCTTGAACAGACGGCGGCCCTCGTGCACCTGCGCCTCGCCCATCCAGCAGGTGAGCACCGGCTTGCTCGAAGCCTTTGCCACCTCGATCACGGCCTGGGCCGCTTCGGTCGGACGGGTCATCGCCAGCGGCGTCCGCCTCGCCCGCCCCCCCTCGCCCGTTTGGTGGGGCAAGCACGCCCCCCCCCCCCGCCGCGAACCGTCGGGCGGGG
>JAIBFE010000292.1 GCA_019459705.1 Thiobacillus sp.
CTTGGTGGTGCACATGATGACCGGGATATGCTTGGTCGCCTCTTCCTTGGAAATCATGCGGGTCGCCTGATAGCCATTCATGCCCGGCATCACGACGTGCATCACGATCAGGTCGGGCAGCGTCTGCTTGGCCTGCGCGACGGCTTCTTCGCCGCTTTCCGCCATGCTGACCAGGTAGCCATTCTTGACCAGCAACTCGGACAGGAAGAAACGTTCGGTGGGGGAATCATCCACAACCAGAATTCGGCTGATTGCCATAATCTATGCTCCTTGAAAAACAGTTAGGCCCTGGAACAGGCGTGCTCGCGCACCGCTGTCAGCAGCGTGTCCTTGGTGAAAGGCTTGGTCAGGTATTCGTCCGAGCCCACCATGCGGCCGCGCGCGCGGTCGAACAGGCCGTCCTTGGACGACAGCATGATGACGGGCGTGGCGCGATATTTGGCGTTGCGCTTGATCAGCGAACACGTCTGATACCCATCAAGACGCGGCATCATGATGTCGACGAACACCACGTCCGGCTCGTGATCGGTAATTTTCGACAGCGCATCGAAGCCGTCCTGTGCCAGAATGACTTCGCAGCCAGCCTGATTCAAAAAGATTTCCGCGCTGCGACGTATGGTGTTGCTGTCATCGATGACAATCACCTTGACGCCTTTCAATGCTTCGTTGTCCACACGCTTTCTCCACCAGGATCTCGGGTACGCAGCCCCTGCCGCATGCCCTGTGTGCTTACCATTACGGCAACACCGCAGGCTTCTTTAGTGCCCACACCCTCAGCACACGCACGTTTTCGGCCCGCAAATAAAAAAGGCGCTGCAATGCAGCGCCTTTTTTCTGTCCGTGCAAGCCGCAGGTTTACTGCCAGGACTCTCCGCTGGATTTCTTTTCGACGCCTGCAACGGCGCCCATGGTCTCGATAATGGTGTTGGGCAGGGACGAGATGCGCATGAACTGGCCCATCCCCACATCAGGAAAAGCCAGGGCAATGCGGAAACGGCCGTGCGGCGAACCCACTTCGTTGTTCACCACGTAGATCTCGTACGGCAGGCCCGCAATGTTGTCCTGCATGTCGATTTTCTTGAGCCACTCACCATCGCTGTTGCCACCGTCGTTCATCGACACCCCGAACACGGCCAGCTTGCGGTCAGGCATGACGACTTCATAGACCTTGCTCGTTTTGCCCGCGCCTTTGGCCAGATTTTCGCGCACTGTTTTCAGCGCCTCGGCAAAACTGCCATATTCGGCCAGCTTGTTCTTCGGCGAATCCAGGCGCTCCATGCCGATCATGTAGCGGTAATTGGTCAGGCTGCCGGGCACTTCGTCCCCGCCCTGGCCCTTGCCCGCCCCCAGCGCGTCTTTCAAACGCTCTTGCAATGCCTTGACTGCGCCTTCCTTCTTGTCAAAGGACTTGCGGAAATAGGCGCGATACCAGTAATCAGGGTTGGTATAGGCAACGCTGCCGTTCGCTTTCACGCCCACGCGAATCGCCGCGCCCATGATGGCATTGCCGCCGACCGAGCCGACTTCGCCGAGCATGGCTTCGTCGGTGGCAATGACCACCCCATACCCCGCCAGATCCCGGGGAAAATACTTGCCGACCACCTTGAAGCCGCCACTCTTGAGCTTGGCCTCAACTGCCGTCGCCGCAGCCTGGACGTTGCCGCCGGAAACCGAATCGCCTTGAATATAAGGGGAAATCGCCCATACGCTTGCCGAAAAGGCAAGCAGAACCCACGCTGTCATCCACCGCACAATCATCATCGTCTCCTAATTGATATTTACCCCGGTTTTCCGTCCTACCGTACCATTGACAGGGTCGCCTCATGGTAGCCGGCTATTCTATGACCGAATACTTGATACGCCTACGTACTAACGCCCATCTGCGCGCTTTCTTGAGCGGATCGCGCTAAAAAACATCAAAACGCCACCATCTCGAAATCGTCCTTGCGCGCCCCGCAATCCGGGCAGGTCCAGTTGATCGGTACGTCCTCCCAGCGCGTGCCGGGCGGAATTCCGTCTTCCGGCGCACCGGTTTCCTCGTGATAGATGTAGCCGCAGATCAGGCACATCCAGCTTTTGTATTCGGGGGTATCAGACATGGGAATCATGGGTAATCAGCTAAAATCGGGGCTTGATTCTAAAGCAGTGACGCCATGCCTTCCATTTTCTCCCCCAAACCCACTCCGCCGCTGGTGCTCAGCTTCGCCGCGTCCGACCCGACCGGTGGCGCCGGTATCCAGGCCGACCTGCTGACGCTGGCCAGCATGGGCTGCCACCCGCTGTCGGTGATCACCGCGATCACCGTGCAGGACACCGCCCGGGTCGACGAAGTGCTGGCGATCGATGCCGAATGGGTGATGGACCAGGCGCGCATGCTGCTGGAGGACGTGCCGGTCGCCGCGTTCAAGCTCGGCATGATGGGCAGCCCCGAATCGATTGCGGTCATCGCCGAGATCCTCGCCGACTACCCGGATATCCCGGTTATTCTCGACCCGGTGCTGGCGTCCGGGCGCGGCGACGAGCTCGCCACTGACGACATGATCGCCGCCATGCGCGACCTGCTGATCCCGCAAACCAGCATCCTCACGCCCAACAGCCACGAAGCGCGCCGCCTGGCGCTGTTCGAGTCGGACGAGGACGACATGGATCTCGCCGCCTGCGCCAAGCACCTGACCGATCTCGGCTGCGAATACGTGCTCATCACCGGTACCCACGAGGCCACGCCGCGTGTGCTGAACAGTCTCTACGACGCCAACGGCCACGTGCAGACCGACGCCTGGGACCGTCTGCCCGGCAGTTATCACGGTTCCGGCTGTACCCTCGCCTCCGCCATCGCCGCCACCCTGGCCTACGGGCAGGACGTGCCGCAGGCAGTGCGCGACGCGCAGAACTTCACCTACGAAACGCTCAAGGCCGCCTTCCGCCCCGGGATGGGGCAATACATCCCCGAGCGTTTCTTCTGGGCGCAGGACGGACAGACCGAAGGCAGCGCGTGAGTTGTTCATTATTTGAATAATCCTGCCATGCGTGAATTTCCTGGAGGCGTCTACGCCATCACCCCTGAAACCCCCGACACCGAACGCCTGCTGATGCAGATCGAAGCCGCGCTTGCGGGCGGCGTGGCCGCGGTGCAGTACCGCGACAAGTCGGGCGACGTCGCGCGACGTCACGAGCAGGCGAGCGAGCTGGTCGCGCTGTGCCGCCGCTTCAAGGTGCCGCTGATCGTCAACGACGACCTGCGACTGGCCGATCTGTGCGACGCCGACGGCGTCCACCTCGGCCGTGACGATGGCAGCCTGCGCGAGGCGCGCATCATTCTCGGCAAGGGCAAGTTCATCGGCGCCTCGTGTTACCAGAGCATCGACCTGGCGCTGGCGGCGCAGTCGGCAGGTGCCGACTATGTCGCCTTCGGCAGCTTTTTCCCGTCGCCGACCAAGCCGGCTGCCGCGCGTGCCAGCCTCGACCTGCTGCACGCCGCCACGCCCGTGATCCACGTACCGCTGGTGGCCATCGGCGGCATCACGCTGGACAGCGCACCGCAATTGCTGGACGCCGGCGCAGACAGCCTCGCCGTGCTGTCGGCCTTGTTCGACGCCTCCGATGTCCGCGTCGCCGCGCACACCCTGAATCAATTATTTGCAACCGAATCTGAAGAGTGAACCGAACCATGACCCGCAACGAACAGCTTTTCGAACAATCGCAGCACGTCATCCCCGGCGGGGTGAATTCGCCGGTGCGCGCCTTCAAGAGCGTCGGCGGCACGCCGGTGTTCTTCAGCCGCGCCAAGGGCTCGCGCGTGTGGGACGCCGACGGCCGCGAATACATCGACTACGTCGGCTCGTGGGGCCCGGCCATCCTCGGCCACGCAAATCCCGGCACGGTGAAAGCCGTGCAGGACGCCGCCGCCAACGGCCTGTCCTTCGGCGCGCCGAGTGAAGCCGAACTCACCATCGCCCGCCGCATCATCGAACTGGTGCCGAGCATCGAAAAGGTCCGCCTGGTATCAAGCGGCACCGAGGCGACGATGAGCGCGATCCGTCTGGCGCGCGGCTTCACCGGCCGCAACAAGTTCATCAAGTTCGAGGGCTGCTACCACGGCCATGCCGACTTCCTGCTAGTGAAGGCCGGCTCCGGCGCGCTCACCTTCGGCAACCCGACTTCGGCTGGCGTGCCGCCGGAAGTCGCCGCGCAGACCATCGTGCTCGACTACAACGACGTCGCCGGGCTCGAACGCACCTTCGCCCAAATCGGCAGCGAGATCGCCTGCATCATCGTCGAGCCGTTCGCCGGCAACATGAACCTGGTCAAGCCGACCGCCGCGTTCATGGCCGCGATGCGCCGGCTGTGCGACGCGCACGGTGCGCTGCTGATCTTCGACGAGGTGATGACGGGCTTCCGCGTCGACCTCGGCGGCGCGCAGAAGCTGCTCGGCATCAAGCCGGATCTGACCACGCTCGGCAAGGTGATCGGCGGCGGCATGCCGGTGGGTGCCTTCGGCGGCCGTGCCGACGTGATGGACGCGCTGGCGCCGACCGGGCCGGTGTACCAGGCGGGAACGCTGTCGGGCAATCCGGTGGCGGTGGCGGCCGGCCTGGCGACCCTCGCCGCCATTTCCGAACCCGGCTTTCACGCGAACCTGACCGGCCGCACCGAGCGGCTGGTCAACGGCCTGAACGCTGCCGCGGCGGAGGCCGGCGTCACCTTCTGCGCCGACTCGGTCGGCGGCATGTTCGGCCTCTATTTCGCAGCCAAGCCGCCGGCGAGCTTTGCCGAGGTCATGCAATGCGACAAGGAGAAGTTCAACCGCTTCTTCCACGCCATGCTCGACCACGGCATCTATCTCGCCCCCTCGGCATTCGAGGCCGGCTTCGTCTCCGCCGCGCATACCGCCGCCGACATCGACGCCACGATCGCCGCTGCGCGCGACGTATTCAAAACCCTATGAACGACGAGTTGTCCCCCGAGGACGAGCTGCGCCTCAACGTCCTCTTCAATACCGAGCTCAAGGCCGTCCGCATCGACGAATCGAACATGACGCTGTGGGCGTTGACGCCGCAGGGCGAGGCCAGCGTGCCGCTGAAACCGAACGAGCGTTCCGACCGTTACCTGAAGCGGGTGCGCGAACTGCTGTCCGGCCACGCGCTGGGTTCGCCCGGCGGCTATCCGGTGCATCTGACGCGCTGGACGCGGCAGTCTCAGGCCGGGCTGTCCCCCCAGCATCTGGCGCAGCTGCTGTTGATCGCCGAGGAAGAGGCGGTGGTCGCGGTGGTGCATTCGCCCGCGCTCACCGACGAACTGGCGCGCTACGCCTGGTGGTGCATGCCGACGATCGAAAATGCGCGGCTGATGCTGATGCGCGACGTCGTGTGTCAGGGCAGCATGGGGCGCACGCTGGCCGAGTTCCTGGTCGACCATCTCGCCTTCCTGCACGAGGACGACGTCGGCATTCTCGATACCGTGGCGGTGATGCTGTATTCGGGCGTACTCACCGACGCCGAGCGGCTGTCGATCTGGAAACGCGGCAGCAGCCGCAATTCGTATTACGTCGCCTTCCTCGAACTGCAGCCGGACAATCTGCCCAGCCCGCGTGCGGCGCGCGCCGACCACGCGGACGTGCCGTCTCTCGCCGGCAATCCCTACAGCGCGATGCTGGACAAGGTACTGTCGGGGCAGGGCCAGACCTTCATCGCCACCACTGCGACCATCCTCGATCGCCCGGAAAATCAGGAAGTGGTGAACCACACGCTGAACGCGCTGGCCAACTGGTGTGCACCCTTGCGACAGATGGATGAGGCCGCCCGCAATGCAGCACGTCAGGCCCTGCTCGACGCAGCATCACAGATTGAAACGGATTGCGCAGCGCTCGATGCGCTGGCCGCAGTGGATGCCGATACCGTTCGCCCGATTTTCCTCAAGACCACCGCGATTGGCTCGCTGATGCGGCGCAAGATCCAGCCCATCGTCACGCCGCTGCTCGACGCCATCGCGGTACTGCGCCGCCAGCCCTGAAAAGGACGCCGATCCACTATGGGCTGCAGCCCATGTGGAATCGCATGCCCTCAGCAGGCGCTACAAACGACGAGCCCCGCAGTTACCCGCGGGGCTCGTCGTTTTCTGATGCTTACTTGCCCAGTGCCGAGTCGATGCTCGCCAGGAACTTGTCGGTCTTCTCGAACCCGATCACCTTGTAGTCCGACTGCGCGCCAGCGCTGTTCCAGAAAATCAGCCCGGGCGGGCCGAACAGACTGAAGCGCTTCAGCAGCGCCTTGTCGGCCTCGGTGTTGGCGGTGACGTCGGCCTTCAGCAACACCACGTCGGTGAGCCGCGCCTGCACCTTGGGATCGCTGAAGGTGAAGGTTTCCATTTCCTTGCACGACACGCACCAGTCGGCGTAGAAATCGAGCATGACCGCTTTGCCATCGGCCTTGGCTGCGGCCAGACGCGCATCGAGCTCGGCCACATTCTTGACCTTCTCGAATGCCAGACCTTTCTGCTCGGCCGCCATCGCCACACCCCCGCCAGAGCCGCCCTTGAATACGTCGAGCGGCTGCAGCAGGTTGCGGCAGCCGGCCAGCATCCCGACCAGTATCGCCAGGCCGCTGATCAGCCCCACCACGCCGAGTCCTTTCCACAGCCGCGACCAGCCAGTCGCGTGGGCCGGTAGCGGGTCGAGCGCATGCAGGTAGATCGCCGAGGCAATCAGCAGCAGCGCCCACAGGAACATGCTGACCCAGCCCGGGACGACCGGCGAGATCAGATAAATGGCGATCGCCAGCATCATCACGCCGAAGAAGTACTTCACCGCATTCATCCAGCCGCCCGCCTTCGGCAGCAGCGCACCCGCCGACAACCCAACCAGCAGGAGCGGCACGCCCATGCCGAGCGCCAGTACGAACAGCGCCACCCCGCCCAGCGTGGTGTTGCCGGTCTGCGCGATGAAGGCGAGCGCGGCTGCCAGCGGCGGCGCCACGCAGGGACCGAGGATCACGGCGGAAAGCGCACCCATGATGAACACACCGACGAAATTTCCGCCTTTCATCTTGTTGGAGGCATCGGAGAATTTGCTCTGGATGAAGCTCGGCAGCTGGATTTCGAAGAAACCGAACATCGACAGCGCCAGCAGGACGAAGATGGCCGCGCCGACGCCGAGCGCCACCGGATTCTGCAGCGCGTTCGACAGCAGCGTGCCGGAAAGCGCCGCCGCCACCCCGGCCAGCGCATAGGTGATCGCCATGCCCAGCACATAGGCAAGCGACAGCAGGAAGCCGCTCATCTTGGTCAGGTCCTTCTTCTGCCCGGCGATGATGCCGGACAGAATCGGAATCATCGGGAACACGCAGGGCGTCAGCGCAAGCAGCAGACCAAGGCCGAAGAAGGTGGCGACCACCGGCCAGAAGCTGCCGCCTTTCAGTACACGTTCGATCCGCGACGTATCGGATTCGCTGGCAGGCTCGGTGGGTGCGCCGCTGGCCGCAATCGCCGTTGCAGCGGCCGCATTGCCGGTCGACGCCAGGGAAAACTCGCGCCGGGTCGGCGGATAGCAGACGCCGACTGCTTCGTTGCAACCCTGCCAGCTCGCTTCCAGCACCAGCTGCTCGCCGGCGGCGAGTGCGCGCGACAGCGTCAGGCTGGCGGCAAAATTCTGGTGATACACCTCGGTGCGGCCGAAAGTCGGGTCTTCCTTGACCTCGCCCGCAGGCGTATCGGCACGCGCCACTTTCACGTCGGCGGGCGACTTGACGACATAGGCGAGCTTGTCGCGATACAGATACGTATCGGGCGTCAGCGTGTAATCGAGTCTGACCGTCTGAGTATCCGCCATGGATGCATTGACGAGGAAAGCCTCATCCGGCGGCAGCAGCTTCGGCATGCCGGAATCGCTGGCCAGACTGCGCAGCCCCTCGAGCGCGGAGGTGGTGGGTGAAGCCGGCGTTGCAGCAGCGGGTGCCGCCGTCACGGCGGCGACCAGTGCTGGCAGCTTGATCGACACGCTTGCTTCCTGAGGGGTGTAGCACAGCCCCGCATCGGCACAGCCCTGCGAAACGGTTTTCAGCGTGACCGACGTCGCGCCCGTGGTGCGCTGGATCGGCAACGCGATGCGTACGTCCTTGCGATAGGTTTCGACCTTGCCGAAGAATTCGTCTTCCTTGATCTTGCCGGCCGGCAATTTCGGCGCGCCGAGCGTGGCGCCCTCGACCGCAAACTTGAACTTGTCGCGGTACATGTAATAGTCGTCGGCGATCTGCCAGCGCGCTTCCAGCGTGTTGGCGTCGAGCGCGCGCGCGGTGAACTTGAAGGCAACTTCGGGGTCAAGAAATTCTTGGGCGTGGACCACTGGAAAGAGCGCCAGCACACCCCAAAGTACGGGCAGTGCACCAAGCAAACGAATCCACTTATTCTTCATCATGTTTTTTCAGTCTCCGTGGCCAGCCAGTCAAGATAGTCGGGCAGGCCGTGTGTGATCGGTGTGGCAATCAATTCAGGTACGTCGTAAGGGTGCTGTGCGCGAACGATTTCCTCAACCCGCGGGTAGGCGGCGCGGGTGGTTTTGATCAGCAGCGGAATTTCCGCCGCCGTCTCAATCTCGCCCTGCCAACGGTAAATGGAGCGGCACGCCGCCAAAACGTTCACGCACGCCGCCGCCCGGCTTTCGATCAGCGCGTGCGCCAGTTTCTCGGCACTCGCGACATCGGGTAAATTCGTCAAGATTAACAAAGGTTCCATGTCATGCGCTTTGGTTGGATTGTTCTACTGCTGCTGTCGTTTCCGGTTCTGGAAGCCATCGGCATTTTCTGGGTTGCCGACGCCATCGGCGGCTGGGTGCTGCTGTGGCTGCTGCTGGCAGCCGTTGCCGGGGTCATGCTGATCCGTGTCGAGCGCCTCGCCTGGGGCGCGCGCCTGCTGTTCTCGGTGCAGTCGGGCGCGCATCCGCTGGCCGCGCTGTTCGCCAGTGGTCGCATGCTGCTCGCCGGCGGACTGCTGGTCTTTCCCGGCTTCATCAGCGATGCCATCGCGCTGGTGCTGCTGCTGATCCCGGGTACCTGGGGCCGACGCAAGGTGGACCCCATGCGGCCGGCCAACGACGAGATCCTGGAAGGCGAGTTCAAGCGTGAGCCCGACGACCTGCTGCGTTAGCCGAGCCGTTCAAAACAGCTTCATCTGGCCGCGTGACAGCCTGATCTCGCGCAGCAGATCGTCGGACGTCGGATAGCGGTATTTCAGGCGCAACTCGCGCGAGGTACGCGCATTCGACAACTGGCGAGACTCGCGCAGAAACGACAGCAAGGCCTCGGACAACACCTTTTCCGCTTCTTCACGCTTCACCCGCGGCGGGCGCGGCAGGTCGAACGCATCGGCGCAGCTGTCGAACCAGTCACCCATTTTCAACGGATGCGCGTCGACCGCGTGATAGATGCGTTGCGAACGCCCCCGGAACAGCGCGGCCCATGCCAGCCGCGCCAGATCGTCGGCATGAATGTGGTTGGTATAGCTGTCGTCCTTGGCGATCAGCGCCGGCGTGCCGCGCCTGATGCGTTCCAGCGGCAGACGGTCGGCCGCGTAGATCCCCGGGGCGCGCAGGATGCTCACTTGCACGCGCTGCGTTTCGCCCCAGTTGCGCAGCTGGCGCTCGGCATCCACCCGCCGCACCGCGCGCCCGTTCACCGGCGCCACCGGGCGCGTTTCGCTGACCCAGTTGCCACCGCAGTCGCCGTACACGCCGCTGGTGCTGATATACACCAGCGCACCCGGCCTGCCGCGCCGCGACAGCGCATGCAGCAGATGCGCGGTGCGCGGATCGGTCTCACCCGCGCTGGGCGGCGGCGCAAAGTGCAGCACGCCATCGGCGCGCGGCAGCCGTTTCAGCGTGGCGGGGTCGTCGAGGTCGCCGACGTAGGGCGTCACGCCGAGCGCACGCAACTCAGCGGCGCGCTCGGGACGGCGGATCAGGCCGATGAATCCGGCCTGACCTGCGTAGCGCTTCACCAGCCGCTCGGCGACATCGCCAAACCCCACGATCAAGACTTTTTTCATTGCTTCCTGTCTGTAACCCTATGCCTGCCAGGGTGAAAACCCCTGCCGCTCAGGCGATAATCTACCGGATTGTCACCGCATTCTAAGCTCACATCATGCCGTATCAGGTCACCATCCAGCCCAGCGGGCACCAGTTCACCGTCCAGGATGACGAAACCATCCTCGAAGCTGCGTTACGCGAAGGCTTTGCCCTGCCCTACGGCTGCCGTAACGGCGCCTGTGGCGCCTGCAAGGGCAAGGTGCTGTCCGGCCAGCTCGATTACGGCGCGCATTCGGCCAACGCATTGAAAGATGAGGAAAAGGCCCAGGGCCGCGCCTTGTTCTGTCGCGCCCGGCCCTTGAGCGACATGGTCATCGAAGCCAAGGAAATCGGCGCCGCCCGGGATATCGTGGTGAAGACCCTGCCATGTCGGGTGGAAAAACTGGAAAAGCGCGCCGACGACGTGATGCTGATGAAGATCAAGCTGCCGGCCAATGAGCGCCTACAATTCCTCGCCGGGCAATACATCGATTTCCAGCTGAAGGGGGGCAAGTCACGCAGCTACTCGCTCGCCAACCCGCCGCACGACGATGCGCTGCTCGAACTGCATATCCGCCATGTGCCCGGCGGCCTGTTCACCGACCAGGTGTTTTCCACCCTGAAGGAACGCGACATCCTGCGCCTGAAGGGCCCGCTCGGCAGCTTCTTCATCCGCGAGGATTCCGACAAGCCGATGATCTTCATCGCCGGCGGCACCGGCTTTGCCCCGATCAAGGGCATGCTGGAGCATGCCTTTGCCGAGCACACCGACCGCGAGCTGGTGCTGTACTGGGGGGTACGTTCGCTGAAGGATCTGTACATGGCCGAGCTGCCGCAGCAGTGGCAGGCCGAGCGCCCGAATTTCAGCTTCATTCCGGTGCTGTCCAACCCCGAGCCTGCCGACCACTGGCTGGGTCGCACCGGCTTCGTGCATGAAGCGGTGCTGGCCGACTTCGCCGACCTGTCGGGTTATCAGGTGTATGCCTGCGGTGCACCCGTCATGGTCGACAGCGCGCGCGACAGCTTCATCAAAGTCCGCAACCTGCCCGAAGACGAATTTTTTGCCGATTCCTTCGTCTACGCCGCGGACGCCGAAACTGAATCCGCCGCCTGACGGCGGGCGAATGTTCAGGCGAGCTTTACAGCTCGCCCTTGGCCCCCGCCTGCATGATGTCGAGCAGCGACTTGCGCACCGCGTTGATGCGATTTTTCAGGGCCGGCGTCAGGCGTTTTTCCTGCGCCACCGAATCGATGTTGACATCCATCATCACCAGCAAGCCCTGACCATTCGCATCCTCGATCAGCGCAATGCGGCACGGCATATAGATGGAAAAATCCGGGTTCGCGGCGATCAGATCCATGGCCAGAACCGCGTCGCAAAACTGAAAGATGGTGACGGTGCGCTGCGGCTTGCCCGTGATGGCTTCCACCTGCTTCGACATCGGAAGCTCCGCCACCAGCTGCAGGTTCAGCGCATTGGCGCGCAGACGCATCGACTCGGCCGCTTCGCCCAGACTGACGCCACGATCAATGGCTACCCTGTAGACACCGCTCTGGGTCGACTGCTGGGCCTTGGGCGACGCGGCCCAGCTGGCGGGTGCGGTCAGCAGCAACGCACTCAGCACGACACTTAATACGGCAAAGAAGTGGGAGCGCATGGCAACATTCCTCATTGAATATTAGAAAACTCTAATAATACACGTGGGGCAGTGCACGCTCCCACACAAACGTACCAGCCGGCAGCGGACGCTCGCTAAAGCCCTATTGCGCGCGGCACAATGCCAGAGCCTTCTGATAATGCAGGCAGGCCTCGCCGGGCTGGCCGCTCTGGGTCTTGAGTTCGGCCATGCGGATATGGCCTTCGGCACTGGGCGCAATGGCCAGGCTGGCCTCCAGATAGCTCTGCGCCTTGCCCCATAGCTGCTGCACGCTGCACAACTGCGCCAGCGTCAACAGCAACTGCGCGTCGCGCGGCTGGGCATGCAGCCATTTTTCGGCCTGCTCGATCTGCCGCGTCGGACTGTTGCCGCGCACCTCACCGTACAACGCCACCAGGTCCTCACTCCATTCGCGATTGAGCGCGGTTTCCAGCACATCGAGCGCCGTATCGTGGCCGCCGCGCTGCATGAAGGCGCGAGCGGCGGCGCGTGCCACCCAGGGATCGGCCTTGAAATCGGCCGGCATCTTCTTCCAGTATTCCAGCAGGCCACGGTCGTCTTCGGCGCGACGCTTGAGGTTTTCAGCATAGGCCATGCGGCGGTTCTGCAGGGCAATGCCCGGCTCCAGCGCGTTGCCTCGCATCAGCGCGTCGAGCAGGCGATCAACCTCGTCCCACTGCCCGGTCAGCTGACGCGCCTTGAGCTCGAGCCGCAACAGCGCAGTGTGCTGTGGTGCGATCTCCTTGGCACGGCTGATCGCCACCAAGGCCGCCGTCGCGTCCTTGGCGTCGAGGCGCGCCTCGGCCTCGAACAGCTGCGCTGCAAGTTCGGCGCCGTGTTCGGTCGCTTCCTGGAGATGGCGTTCGCGCTGCCCAACGGCTCGCATTTCCTGCGCCGCACGCGCCGCCAGCACGCGCGCCAGGCCGAAGCGGGTATCGTCGCCCTGCCATTGCCCGAGCGACTGCTCGGCATCCTGGTAACGATATTCGGTAAACGCCTTCAAGCCGCCGACAAAGTTTTCGTCACGCTTTCTGGCGGCGCGCCGTTCGCGCTGCGCACGCACGATGCTGGGCAGGTTGAGCGTGAGCAGCGCCAGCCGCAACAGCACGACCCCGCCTACCACCAGCCCGACCAGCATCAGCACGAAGCTGATGAAGGACACCTCCACCCGCCACGGCGGATACACCAGCACCACATAACCGGGGTCGTACCGTCCGGCCATCGCCAGCGCGACCGCCAGCACCGCGATGATGAGCAGCGAGATCAGCCAGCGCATTACGGATTCCCCTTGTACGCTTCGAGCGCGGCGAGGCTGGCATCGATGCCGGGCAATTTCCGAGCAATCTGCAGACTGGTCAGGCGCTTGACCTCCTTGAGCGCGGCAGCGACGCCGGCGTCGCGCGTATTGAAGTAGCGACCGAGCATCTGCGATACCGCATTGAGGTCGGCACGAAACGCCGCTTGGTCCTGCGACAGCAGCGCCAGGCGTGCCGACAGCAGGCGCAGGCGCAGGTTCTCGCGCAGGAAATAAGCCTGATCGGGCGGCAGCAGCACCGCCTCGTTGCCATCGATGCGGCGGATCTGCGCCAGCCGCTTCAGCTCGGCCCACAGCTCCTGACCCAGATTGGACGCAGCCGACGTACGCGGCGCCGGCGCCGCTTCGGAGCCCTGCGCGCTCGCCAGCGGCCAGCTGGCATGACGCGCCACCAGCGCCTCGATGCGCGCACTGGCCCCCACTTCGTCGAGCGAGGGCACCGCACGCAGGTTGGCCAGGTCGGCCGCAATCGCACGGCGCAACGCGGTGAACTGCGGCTTGTTCAAGCGCTGCAGACGGGTGTCGGCGCCTTCCAGCGCGATGATCGCGGCCTTCACGTTGCCCGCCAGCTGCAGCTGCTGGGCAGCAGTGAGCAGCACCTGCTCGATCTCGGCCAGCGCCCACTGGTCGCGTCCCTGCGACAGATCCTTGTAGAGGGCCTCGAGCGAAAGCTGCTGCTGCTGCGACGTCGCCATCTGGCTTTCGATATGGGCGACCTTTTCGCTGACCTGCCGCACGGCATCGTCGGCATTGCGTGCCAGCAGATGGGTTTCGCTGACGTCCTTGCCCGATTCGGCCAGCCGGCGTCCCAGTTCGGTTTTCAGGTCGCGGATGCGCTCACGGCTGTCGGACCACGACCAGGCCGCAGCCGCCAGCGCCAGCGCCGCGATCAGCAGGGCGACCAGCGCCACCGGCGAAGACGGAGCATGCAGGCGGGCATGAGCAGGCGCAGCGGCAGGCTGGGTTGCGGGCTGAGGGACGGACGTCTCGGGCATTTCATTCATGAATTGTTCCTGAACCAGTTAAGCAGGCCTTCCACCAGGCCGGCATCGCCGCCCGGCGTGGCGACAACGTGTGCAATGCCGAAGCGGCGGGCTGCATCCGCGATTTTCTCATGCGGCGCGAAAAGCGGGGTATGCAACAGCAAAGGCCGGCCAGCCTCGCCCAGCAAGGCCGCCAGATTATCCAGCGTCTCCGCGCTGGTGACGGTCACCGCGTCGATGCCGCCCGCCCGCCAGCGCGCCAGCAGCGGCGCAGCATCGGCTTGCGGCCGCACGCGCCGGTAGCATTCCATGAACTGCACCTGCGCCCCGCGCGCGGTGAGCGTGTCGGCCAGCAGGGCACGGCCGCCGACGCCGCGCACGATCATGACCTGCTTGCCGGCCACATTCTGCAGCTGCGGCAAGGCCAGCAGCGCCTCGCTATCCTGGCCGGCCGGCGTGATGACGTCGCGGACGCCCTGTGCCTGCAGTGCGCGCGCCGTGCCCGGCCCCACCGCAAACACCTCGACCGACGCAGGCAAATTGCCGCCCGAATGTATCGCCGCCATGCCGAACTGTGCGGCATTGGGGCTGATGAAAATCGCACGATCGGTTTCGGCCAGCTGAGCGAGCGCTGCAGCCAGTTCGCTCACGGGCACCGCCTCGATGGCGAGCGCCGGAAACACGAACGCTTCGCCACCCACCGTCCGGATCGCCTGCACCAGCGCAGCCGCCTGCCCGGCAGGCCGCGTCACCAGCACGGTGCGTCCGGCCAGCGGTTGGGTCATGCGGCCGGGAGGGCGTCGAGGATGGCGCGCGCGCCCTGTGCCAGCAGTTTGTCGGCAAGCGCCTGGCCCACCGCCTCGGGGTCGCCCGCATCGCCTGTCGCCGTGTCGTGAATGAAGCTGCTGCCGTCCGGGTTGGCGACAAACCCGTTCAGCACCAGGCGGCCGTTTTCCAGCACCGCGTGCGCGCCCAGCGGCACCTGGCAGCTGCCGCCCAGCACACGGCTGACCTGACGTTCGGCGCGCACGCAGGCGGCCGTCTCGGGGTGGTTGAGTGCGGCGAGCATGGCTGCCACGTCGCGGCGGCCGCTGCGGATTTCGATCCCGAGTGCGCCCTGGCCGGCGGCGGGAATGCTGTCTTCCACGGCAAGCAGACTCTTGATGCGCGCGCCCAATCCGAGCCGCTTGAGGCCGGCGGCGGCCAGCAGGATCGCGTCGAACTGGCCCTCGTCGAGTTTTTTCAGCCGCGTACCGACGTTGCCGCGCAGCGGCTTCACCGTCAGATGCGGATAGCGCGCGCGCAGCTGCGCCTCGCGGCGCAGGCTGGAGGTACCGACCACGCTGCCGGGCGGCAGGTCGGACAGGCGCTCGAAGCGGTTCGACACGAAAGCGTCGCGCGGATCCTCGCGCTCGCCGATCACCGCCAGCTCGAACCCCGGCGGCAGTTCCATCGGCACGTCCTTCATCGAATGCACGGCGAGGTCGGCCTGGCCGGCTTCCAGCGCCACTTCGAGCTCCTTGACGAACAGACCCTTGCCGCCGATCTTGGACAGCGTGACGTCGAGGATCTGGTCTCCACGCGTAGTCATCCCCAGAATGTTCACCGTGCAACCGGGATGCAGCGCGCGCAGGCGGTCTCGAATATGCTCCGCCTGCCACATGGCAAGGGCACTTTCACGGGAAGCGATGGTCAGGGTGTGCATGGCGGTAAAAATGGACTGTTTGATTTGGCAAAAGATGGCGCGACACTGACGGCTATGACGACCCCGCACCCACCTGAAGGAACCCCACCCATGCTGCGTAAGTTCGCGGCATGGGCCTTGATTTTAGCATGGGGGCTGGCGCTGCCAGGCGCCGCCGGCGCGGCGGATGGCCTGATTCAAGCCAGGAGTTTCCAGGCCGACGCACGCACCGCCACCCAACGCCGGGTGCCCATCCTGGTGCTGTTCAGCAGCCCCAGCTGCCCCTACTGCGAACGCGTCAAGAGCGAATACCTGATGCCGATGCACAAGGATCCGGCCTACCGCTCGCGCGTCATCATCCGCGAGGTCACCATCGATTCCACCACGCCGCTCACCGGGTTCGACGGCAAGGCCACCACCGAAGGGGCGTTTGCGGCTGCCCACAAGGTATTCATGGTGCCCACCGTCATGGTGTTCGACACCCGCGGCGCGGCTGCCAGCGAGGCCATCGGCGGCCTGCTGATCCCGGACTTCTATTTCGGTTATCTGGAAGGCGCCATCGACGAGGGCGGGCGCAAGGTGCGCGGCAAGTAGGCCCCCGCCTGCGCGCAGTACGCCAACTCGCCGCGGGTCGTACTAGAATCCCTGCCATGCAGGGAGCATGCCCATGAAAACCCTTTTGGCCGACGACCACCCGCTGATGCGCGAGGGGGTACGGCAGGTGTTGTCCCAGCTGGAACCGCCGGTCGACATCATCGACGCTCACGACTACCCCAGCCTGTTCGCGCAGACCGCGCTGCATCTCGATCTCGACCTGGCCCTGGTCGACCTCAACATGCCGGGCTTCGTCGGCGTCCAGGGCATCGCGCAATACCGCAGCCGCTTTCCCGACATTCCCCTGGTGGTCCTGTCGGCCTCGGAATCGCCGCACGACATCCGCAGCGCACTGGAAGCCGGCGCGCTCGGCTACATTCCCAAAGCCGCGTCCACCGCAACGATGCTGGCCGCCTTGCGGCAGGTGCTGGCGGGCGACATCTATGTGCCGGCCTGCCTGGGCGACAGCCACGCCGGTCTGCACTCGGTTGCGCCGGCCGATTTCGAAGCGCTGCAGCACAGCGGACTGACGGCGCGCCAGCTGGAGGTGGCGCGCCTGCTGGTCCAGGGCTGCGCCAACAAGGCCATCGGCGGCATGCTATCAATGTCGGAAGGCACGGTGAAAGTGCACATCGCCGCCATTTTCCGCGCCCTCGGTGTCACCAACCGCACCGAGGCCGTGCTCGAAATCCAGCGGCTGATGCAGAAACCCTGACGCCCCGTGAAATCCCTGCGCACCCTGCTCAGCCGGCTGTCGCTTTCCAGCATCCGCAGCCGCATGCTGGTGATTGCGCTGCTGCCCGCCCTGCTGACCGAATTCGGGATGGTGACCTATTTCACCACGCAAACCCTCGCCACCGCCGAAGACGCGCTGCATGCACGCGCCGCCAACGCCGCCCGCCATCTGGCCGACACCCTGCCGTACGCACTGGTGAGCGGCGACACCGCGCGGCTGTATGCGTTGCTCAAAGCCGAGACCGGCAGCAGCCAGCTGTCCTATGCCCGCGTAACCGATGCCGACGGACAGCTGGTCGCCAGCACCGGCGACACCCTGCACGCGGCCGTCCTGGATGGGCATTACCGGCAGCGCGCGGATATTCGCCTGCCCGCCGCCGACTATCGCGACGACATCCTCTTCACCGCCAGCAGCACGCCCACCAGCGGCCTCCTGGGGCACACGGAAGTCGGCGTATCGCTCGACCAGATCAGCGCCTTCAAACGCGACACCCTGGTCCACGCCGCGCTGCTGATGCTGGTGGCGCTGGCGCTCACCGGCGCACTGGCGTGGCGCCTGTCCAATCGCCTAGCCGGACAGCTGCGCCATGTCGGGCAGGTGGTGGGGCGGCTCGCGTGCGACGACCTCACCGTGCGCACGCAACTGCCGCCACAGGGTGAAGTCGGCGCGCTCGCCGCCGGGGTGAACAACATGGCCGAAGCCTTGCAGACGCACCGCGGCGAACTGGAAAAACGCATCCGCGAAGCCACGGCCGACCTCGCCGCGAAAAAGGACATGGCCGAGCGCGCCAACCAGGCCAAGTCGCGCTTCTTCGCCGCGGCCAGCCACGACCTGCGGCAACCGCTGCACGCCCTGTCGCTGTTCGTCGCCGCGCTGAAGGCACGCAACCAGCAGCCGGAAGCGCAGACCCTGATCGACAACATCGAGGCCTCCACCGCGGCGATGGAGCTGCTGTTCAATGCCCTGCTCGACATTTCGCGGCTGGACGCCGGCACCATCGAAGCGCACCCGGTGCACTTTTCGCTGCATAAACTGCTGCTCGATCTCGACCAGCAGTTCAGCGCGCTGGCGACAGAGAAGCAGCTGCGGCTGCGCTTCCGCCCGTGCGACGTCACCCTGTACAGCGATCCGCTGCTGATCGAGCGCATCCTGGTCAACCTGATCGCCAACGCCATCCGCTATACCGACGACGGCGGCGTGCTGGTGGCCTGCCGTCGCCGCGGCCGCATGGTGCGCCTGAGCGTGATCGACACCGGACGTGGCATTCCGCCCGACCAGCAGGAAAGCGTGTTCCAGGAATTCGTCCAGCTGCACAATCCGGCACGCGACCGCAGCAAGGGACTCGGCCTCGGCCTCGCCATCGTCTCGCGTCTGGGCCGCCTGCTCGGCCACCGGGTGGACCTGCGCTCGCGCCCCGGCCACGGCTCGATGTTCAGCATCGACGTGCCCTGCGGCGACGTCAACCTGATCCAGCCGCCCGTCCCCGCCAGTGCTCCAGGGCAGATTCCCGCCGACGCGCTGGTGCTGCTGGTCGATGACGAGAGTGCGATCCTGCGTGGCATGACCGAACTGTTCGACAACTGGAACATCGATCTGGTCACCGCGCACAGCGCTGCCGAAGCCGAGCAGTGGCTCGAAAGCATCGCCCGCGTGCCCGACGTCATCGTGTCGGATTACCGGCTGCCCGACGACACCGACGGCATCGAAGTCATCTCCCGCCTGCGCCAGAAGTTCGGCCGCGACATTCCGGCCATCGTGGTCACCGGCGACACCGCGCCCGACACCATCCTGCGCATCAGTGGCGCCGGCTTTCCGCTGCTGCACAAGCCGCTGCGCCCAGCCAAGCTGCGCGCCCTGCTCACCCACCTGATCCAGCAGGCGCGCGCCCGCGCCGTGGGATAATCCGCCCCAATCATCCTTCTCCCTCGACCCTTCCCCCTTCACGCAAAATGCACATCCACATCCTCGGAATCTGCGGCACCTTCATGGGCGGCCTCGCCGCCATCGCCCGCAACGCAGGCCACACCGTCACCGGCTGCGA
>JAIBFE010000293.1 GCA_019459705.1 Thiobacillus sp.
ACCGCCACCGTGCTCGGCTTCGCCCACACCGTCGGCGAGTTCGGCGTGGTGCTGATGATCGGCGGCAACATCCCGGACCAGACGCGCGTGGTGTCGGTGCAGATCTACGATCATGTCGAGGCGATGGAATACGCGCAGGCGCACTGGCTGGCGGCGGGCATGGTGGTCTTCTCCTTCGTCGTGCTGCTGCTGCTCTACACCCTGAACCCGACCGGGCGGCGTGCATGAACGCAGGCGCCGGCATCCAGGCCCGCTTCCGGCTCGACTACTCCGGCTTCTCGCTGGACGTCGACCTCGACCTGCCCGGGCGCGGCGTCACCGCCCTGTTCGGTCATTCCGGTTCCGGCAAGACCACGCTGCTGCGCGCGATCGCCGGGCTGGAGCATGCACCCAGCGGCACGCTGTCGGTCAACGGCGAAACCTGGCAGGACGCCGCCGTGTTCCGGCCGACTCACCAGCGCCCGCTCGGCTACGTGTTCCAGGAAGCCAGCCTGTTCCCGCATCTCAGCGTGCAGGCCAACCTGGAATACGGGCAGAAGCGCGTGTCCGCCGCCGAGCGCCGCGTCTCGCTGGAGCAGGCGGTGGACATGCTCAACATCGGCCACTTGCTCGGCCGCAAGCCGGCGCGGCTGTCCGGCGGCGAACGCCAGCGCGTCGGCATCGCGCGTGCGCTCGCCACCAGCCCGCGCCTGCTGCTGATGGACGAACCGCTGGCGGCGCTGGATCACGCGCTCAAGCAGGAAATCCTGCCCTACCTGGAACGCCTGCACGACGAGCTCGACATCCCCGTGCTCTACGTCAGCCATGCCCCCGACGAAGTCGCGCGCCTGGCCGACCACATCGTGGTGATGGAAGGCGGCAAGGCCGTGGCCGCCGGCCCGCTCACCGACACCCTCGCCCGCCTCGACCTTCCGATCAAGCTGGGCGAGGACGCCGGCGTGGTGCTCGACGCCGTGGTGGCCGCGCGCGACGAAGAATGGCATCTCGCGCACATGGAATTCGCCGGCGGCCGCCTGTGGGTGCGCGACCACGGCCTGCCGGTCGGCCACCGCGCCCGCGTGCGCATCCTCGCCCGCGACGTCAGCCTGGCGCACGCGCCGATGACCGGCACCAGCATCCTCAACACCCTGCCCGCGGTGGTGGTCGACAGCGTCGACGACGCTCACCCCGCGCTCACCCTGGTCAAGCTGCGCGTCGGCGAATCGCCGCTGCTGGCACGGCTGACCCGGCGCTCGGCGCATGCGCTTGAGATCACGCCGGGGCAGCTGCTGTATGTGCAGATCAAGGCGGTGGCGTTGATTGGGTGAAGAGCAGGTACAGCCGACTACTGGTCGATTTTAGGTGTGACGTCGCTCACCCCTCCGTAGAGGGGGAAGGGAGATTCGCGTATGGGTACCGTTGAAGGTACATCTTCATGATAAGTGTGAGTGCCACTTCACCCAGATTTTTGCTATCAGAGTTCTGGCGCACCTCGTCAAGAAGCTTGCTTGGTAGCATCTCTAATTCGAGGAATGAGAACTCGTGCTCAACACCTCCTATGGTAATCCCCGCGATTCGGTCGTTTCCCCCCTTGTCGTGCATGGCACCGCCTGAGAGAAGTGCTTTCAGCACCTGCATATCGAAAGAGTAAGCAGTCCCCGCAGATAGCAAGACCCTCGTTCGTCGTTCCATCTTTTCAGGCGGAAGCGCTCGGGGGTCAGGGAGCACCCCAACATTTGCGATCAGCTCAAGTAGGTAACGGGCGCAGCTCGCGTCTTCTTCGAGTCCAGAACTTGGGACTATGGTCGATGAAAATCTAGTGACCGTTGCTGGTGGATGCATTATCAGAGAAGGGATGTGTATCTGCAGCCAGCAACCAAGCAAATCAGGAAAGTCTTTGAAAAGGCCAAAGGTGCGCGCAATTGCGTCGGCTATGGTTTTCAGTTTGTCTTGAACGACATCACGAGAATGGTCGCTTGTGAGTCCCCAGGTTAGACCATTGTGCTCGAAGGCAACTTTCGTTACATCTACCGCGATGATGCCAAAGGGCTTTTTCCCATCGTACGTCTCGGGCATTCGCTGAAGTAGCTGGCTCTTGGCCTTAAGGAGATTTTCCTGAATCCTTTTTTCGGACGCTATCCGCTTGCACTCGACATAGAACGCCCATTTGGATGCTCTAGAAGTTGCGATCACATCAGTCTTAGTCGATAGATCGACCTTCCATCCGGCTTGGCAGAAATAACTAGCAATTCTCAGTTCAAACTGAGTGTTTCTGGATTCTGTATGACTGTCTAACGCCGCGAAATCACTTCCCCCAACAAGCATTTGCAACTTCTCGTCGACTCCTTTCGGGACGTGCATTTTGAGACCCTTGAGGATCCACATGAGTTCGTGCGCCTCTCGCAACACATATAGTTTCCAGTCAAGACTACTTTGAAAGCGTGGATTATCTGCATTCTTGAATATCTGAGGTTCATCTAGCTGGTTGCTATTCGTCGCCTGTTCGAGATACCTCATGTAACGCTCAATCCGGGTGTTCTTTGTATTGATTCCTCGAGATTGGAGAAATCTCTGAATCTCAGCCAAGTCCTCCAGGTGATGCTGCAGCGGTAGCGCAGGGATAGAAAGCTCCGGGAGCGGATAGGATCGACTTTCGCTTGTCATGTTTTCTGTGTTGTTGATATATCGCAAAGAGGATGGGACATTCTCCTCATTCTAGTGGTGCATATCGAAAATCCTGGCCTTGTGGATCGCCGGGATCGAGAACGGAAACTGTTCAACTTCTCATCGCGAAGGATTGTTCTGGCCTTGAGCACGATGATGAGAGCTCTACCAGAGAGCCCGCCTCGACTTGAGTAAACTGATAATGTTAAGAATCTGCGCCGAAGAGCTGCTTAGCCGATGAACCCCGCCCAAGTTCAGACCCTCCGTGACCTTCTGTGTTTCCAGGAAGTCGTCGCCCTCGGCACGCTGCACCAGGGCCAGCCCTATGTTTCCATGGTGCCCTTTGCGCTGCGTCCCGGCAGCATGGATTTCATCATCCATGTCAGCCAGCTCGCGGCGCACACGAAGGACATGCTGGCCCATCCGCAGGTGAGCCTGCTGGTGATTGCGCCGCCGACGCCCGAGGTGATGGCGCAGGAGCTGGCGCGGATCACGGTGCAGGGCGAAGCGGTGCAGCTTGCCGGCGGCACGCCCGGGCATGCTGCGGCGAAGGCGGCTTACCTCACGCGGTTTCCGCAGAGCGAAATGATGTTCGGCTTTTCCGACTTCTCGCTGTTCGCGATCGTGCCGGCCTCGATCCGCTTCGTCGGCGGGTTTGCGCAGGCAACGACGATTTCGCCGGAAACGCTTGCCAGCGCGCTGAACGAAGGCTGAACGCGGGCGCCCGGTGCGGGTTTACGGCACCAGCGAAAACAGTTCCGGAACCACCCGCCGGTAGTCGATGAGCTGCTGCACGGTGCGTGGGGCGAGCTCGCGCGCAGCCACCCAGATTTGCAGGGGATGCTCGCTGGGCCGGATCAGCGCTTCGGGCAGGGCGGCCCAAGCGGTCCAGCCGATTTCCGGTAGCTGCTCGCGCACCTGCGCCGGCAGGTCGCGCGCGGTGTAGGCCATCACGCCGAGCAGGCGCAGGGTTTCCTGGCGGGTGAGGCGGCTGGAGAAGAATTCCTGTTCGTCGAGTTCTTCGGTGAGGACGATGACGTCCATTCCGGTCTGCTGGAGCAGACCCAGCATTGCACCTGTCAGCATGATGGGTTTCCTTTGATGAGTTGAAACGGATCAAGCAATCGCTGTGCCGCGTGAAGAATCGTCGCTGGCGGGCGCCTCCGTTGCGTGTCCCCGTGCGTGGCCGGCCAGCTTGTCGCCTTCGCCACAACTTTTCCGGCCGTGTTGTGTGATGTTTGCGACAGATGACGCGGCGCAGCCAGCGTCTTTTCCTTAATAAACAACGGGTTTACGCGGCGTCACGGACAGGCACGGGGCTTGCGAGTGTCAGGTCGTAACCTTGAGGGGAGGACGATCCGTGGATTTGCCAGTCATCAATTCCAGTAGCGAGGGTGCGGCCGGGGGGGGATGCGATTCGCATTCCTGCGGCTCCACCGACGACCAGCTCGATCACCTGCCGGAGCATATCCGCGCCAAGGTGCACAACCACCCCTGCTATTCCGAGCAGGCGCACCATTATTTCGCACGCATGCACGTGGCGGTGGCGCCGGCGTGCAACATCCAGTGCCACTACTGCAACCGCAAGTACGACTGCTCGAACGAGTCGCGCCCCGGCGTGGTGTCGGAGGTGCTCACGCCGGAGCAGGCGGTGAAGAAGGTGATGGCGGTGGCGGCCAACATTCCGCAGATGACGGTGCTGGGCATCGCCGGCCCCGGCGACCCACTCGCTAACCCGGAGCGTACCTTCGCCACCTTCCGCGAGCTTTCCGAGAAGGCGCCCGACATCAAGCTGTGCGTGTCGACCAACGGCCTCGCGCTGCCCGAGAGCGTGGTGGAACTGTCGAAGCACAACATCGACCACGTCACCATCACGATCAACTGCGTCGACCCCGACGTGGG
>JAIBFE010000321.1 GCA_019459705.1 Thiobacillus sp.
TGGGTGGCGCTGGCGCCAGCCGGCGGAAATGGTGTTCAGCGGGTGGTTCTGCGCGCGCTCTTGAAAGCGTTGTCCCTGTATCTGGGCGTGGGGGCGCGTCTGCGCGTCGTGGGCGCCGGCGTCATGCAGGGCCATGTAGGCGTGCGCCATGCGCTCGCCGTCGTCGCTGGCCTCGGCGGCATCGACTTCGGCCTGCGCTTCGGCCAATTGGGTGTCGCCGGCAATGACGAAGTCGGTAGCGCTCTCAGACGTCTCCGGCAAGTCCTGTGCCACCAGCGCCATGCGCCACTGCGACGGCATCGAAAAGTCGCCCTTGTCTTCGTGCAGGGTGCCGTTGATGAGCGCAAACAGGCTGGACTTGCCGGCGCCATTGCGGCCGACCAGGCCGACCTTCTCGCCGGGGTTGATCGACACCGAGGCGTTGTCGAGCAGGACCTTGGCACTGCGCCGAAGGCTGAGATTCTTGAGGATGATCATGCAGAAGATGCGGCGCGCAGGACACGCGCCGCTTGAATCGAAAGCCGGATTCTACCCTGTCAGTCAGGTTCGTCCGCCCGGCGTGTCAACTGTTTGCCGCCTCGACACGGATTGACGGTTTTCCGTCATCCCGTGCAGCGCCGCCTATCGATCTTTTCAGACCATTCCGCACAACACATTGTTTTATTGGATATTTTTTGTTCCACGCGCCGCCGGGCAGCGGTGGCACAGGCGTTGCAAGTATTCAGGCAACCCACCTTACCAAGGAGCGCATCATGAAACTGCAATTCGGCCAAAACCAACTGGTTCTCGAACTCAGCTCTTCGCCTTTCGCCTGGTTTCACGGCCAGACCGAACGCATGAGCCTCACCAGCCTGTCGCTGATGTTCGTGCAGTTTTCCGTGTTTGCCCGCCAGCCGGCTGTCTGATGCAAGTAGGTCGAGCCACCAGCGTGAGCCTCAGTTTGTCCCGCTCGCCGCTGGCATTCTTCAGCGGCAGCACCTGCCGCATGTCGATGTTCAGCCTGACGCTGCTGTTCATCGAATTCCGGGTGCTGCGACGCATCCCGGTGCATTGCGCCTGACGCCTAGCGGCGAATTTCCAGCGCGGCCTCCAGGCCGCCCGTCGCACGATTCCTGAGCGTCACCTTCCAGCCGTTTGCTTCCGCCAGCTGGCGCACGATCGCCAGCCCCAGCCCGGTTCCACCCGTCTCCTGCGAGCGCGACGTCTCCAGACGGTAAAACGGCCTGAACACTTTCTCCAGCTGATCGTCCGGAATGCCCTCTCCGGCATCGCGCACGACCACCCTCGCCTGACTGTCCGTACACTCCAGCGCCAGCTCGACCGGCATGTCGCCGCCGTAACGCTGGGCATTCTGGATCAGGTTGGCGACGATTTGCCGCACTGCCAGGCGGCCGGCCTCGATTTCGCACTGGGCTGAACCCGGCCACGGCAGGCCTGCGTCGGCAGCAAGCTCATCAAGCAACATTGCCAGGTCGAAGCGAACCTTCATTTCGGGCTTCGTGGTGCGCGCCAGCTCCAGATACCCTGTAATCAGCTTGTTCATGTCGGCCAGATCGGCAACGGCTCGGTCGATGCGTGCCGGACTGGGTGCATCGCGGAGCATTTCCAGATTGAGCTGCAGGCGCGTCATGGGCGTGCGCAGGTCATGCGATATGCCGGCCAGCAGGGTGGTACGGTTGTCCAGCAGTTCGCGGACCTCGGCCGCCATGATGTTGAAACGGCGTGCCAGTTCGGCGAGTTCGGCAGGGCCGGTTTCCGGCAAGGGATCGGGCAATTCGCCCGCACCCACCTGACTGGCCGCCTGCGCGGCGCGCGCCAGCGGCACGGTCAGGCGGCGTACCAGAAACAGCGCGGTCAGCAGGCTGAGCAAGGTGCCCAGCACGACTACCGCGATGGCCGCCAGCGGCAGCTTGACGGCATAGCGGTCGGGGAAAAAGCCGACCCGCAGCGCGTGCCCCCCCACCGGAATGTCCAGCCACACCGCTGCCGACTCCGGCACACCGCGCAATTCGACCGCGTCGCCCACCCGCCGGCTCAGCGCGGCTTCGATCTGTTTGCGGAAGGCAAACCGCGGCGCGTCCGCGGTCGCTCCGACGTCGATCGTGGTGAGGCGCAGGCCGTGGCGGCGCGCTAGTTCACGCTCGAACGCCGCGCGCGTCTCGGGCGGCAGTTCCACCCAGGTCTGTGCCGACAGCACGATCAGGCCGGCCAGATCGTCGGCCGAGCGCTCTGCCACCGGCACGATCAGGGTGCGGGTCACCACCCAGAACGCCGCCGCCTGGAACACGATGAAGGCCAGCGCCAGGGTCAGCGCGGTGCGGGCGAACAGCGAGCGGGTAATGTGCTTCACCCCTTGCCCTGTGGCACGAACAGATAGCCCTGCCCGCGCTGAGTGCGGATATAGGCGGGATTGGCGGGGTCGTCCTCGATTTTCTTGCGCAGGCGGTTCACCCGCACGTCGATGCTGCGGTCGAACGGATCGCGCTCGAAGCCGCGCAGCTGGTCCATCAGCCAGTCGCGCGACAACGCGCGGTTGGCGTGGGTGACGAAGATTTCCAGCAGTTCGTATTCGCCGCTGGTCAGCGGGATTTCGGCGCTGTCGCGGTTGAGCGTGCGGGAATCGAGGTTGACGCTGAACGGGCCGAAATGCACCAGCCGAGTGGCATCGGCCACGGCCGGCGCAGTCGCGCCACCCTGCCGCCGCATCACCGCGCGAATGCGCGCCAGCAGTTCGCGCGGGTTGAACGGTTTGGGCAGGTAGTCGTCGGCGCCGACCTCAAGGCCGATGATGCGGTCGATGTCCTCGCCCTTGGCCGACAGCATGATGATGGGTGGAAAGCCCGGCTGCGCGCGCAGCCGCCGCGCGACCGACAGGCCGTCCTCGCCGGGCATCATCCAGTCGAGCACCAGCAGGTCGGGCAGACGCATGGCGAGTAGACGATCCAGCGAAACAGCATCTTCCGCAGTCTCGACTGCATAGCCCTGGCTCGTCAGGTATTCGGCGACCAGTTCGCGGATGCCGGGATCGTCGTCGGTCACGTAAATCGTGTCTTTTTCCATGCGATAACTATATCAGCGGGGGATGGCCCCTATTCCCCATCCCGTTACACACTGTTACAAAATCGTCCCTGCGCGAAACAGTGCGCTTACTTTCCTCGACCAAACTGCGAAGCGTGGAAGCAAGACAAGGCGACCACGGAAATGGAGAACACGATGAACACACGCAAAACATGGATTTTCGGAATGGCGGCACTGGGACTGGCTCTGGCCGCCCCGGTTCACGCTGCGCCCGACTTCATTGATGGTGCGTTCATCGTGGCCAAGCGCGACCGCGCCGACGAGGTCCGCCCGGATCCCCGCGATGCCCGCAGGGATGACCGTCGCGCCAACCGGCGCGATGCCCGGGATGAACCGCAAGGTTACGGCTACGGCTACGAGCGTCGCCAGCAGAAACGATTCGAAGAGGACGACCGCAACCGCGGCCGTCGCTGAATCTGATTGAGTTGAAGTAACGAGGAGAGTAACGATGAAATCACGCATTCTGAACACTACCCTGATTGCCGCGCTGCTTGCCGCCAGCGGCGCAGCACAGGCCGGCCGAGGGCACGGTGACGGTTTCACCACCCGCGCCAAGGTGCTGGCCAGTACGCCAGTTTACGAAACGATCAACGAACCGCGCCGCGAATGCTGGACCGAAACGGTTGGCTATGAAAGCCGCAGCTATCGTGACGGCAGCAACACCGGCAGTGCCATTCTCGGCGCCATTGCCGGCGGCCTGATCGGCTCCACCGTCGGCAAGGGTGACGGCAAGGTTACCGCTGCCGCAGTCGGCGCCGCCACCGGCGCCGTGGTGGGCGACCGCTGGGACAAGAACGGCACCCGTTACGAATCGGTCCCGCAGCAGGTCGAGCGCTGCCGCACCCACAACGACTATCGTCAGGTGGTCACCGGCTATGACGTGCTTTACCGCTTCCAGGGCCGCGAATACGAAACCTACTTGCCGTATAAGCCGGGCAAGTGGCTGACGCTGGATGTGGACTTTTCCGTGGCCGAGGGCCGGCGCGACGCGCGCTGGCACAACAGCCGCAACGAATGGGATGACTGAGGCTCGCCCGAGCGCAGATAACCTGAAAGGAGAAACGCCATGTTACGCACACTACTGATTGCAACTGCCCTGTTGACTGCCACCGGCACCGCGCTGGCCCACAGCGACTATGGCTACGGCCGCGTGGTGTCGGTCGAGCCGCAATTCAGCATCTCGTTCGGCACCCGCCACCATGATGGTTTCCGCGTGCTGTACGAGTCTGGCGGCAGCCGTTACTGGACGCACACGCCGCACCACCCCGGCCATGTCATCGTGCTGCCGCAGCACCACTACCGGGTGAAGCACGTGCATCACTACCGGGATTCCGGGCGCGGCTGGGATGATCGCCGCGATGACTGGCGCGACGATCGTCGTGAATACCGCAGCGACCGTCGCGACCATCGTCGGCATGGACGCGACTAGGCAGGCTTTGGGCACAGGGTTTCCTGTGCCCATTTAATCAAGCGGATGGCGCCTCAAAGCTTGCACTGTCAGGCAACAGGCTGGAACGATTATTCGTGATGCACGACAAACGCCACTTCGGTGGTGAAGTTGCCGATGCCGCGATGGTTGGTCAGCGTCCAGCCCATGTCCTTGAGATAGTGCGTCAGCTCGCGCGTCATCGCCGGATTGCCGCAGATCATCACGCGATCCTGCGCGGGATCGGGTGCAGGCAGTCCGAGCCGCTGCGACAACGCCCCTGAACGCAACAGGTCGCCGCCTCGTTCCGATGTGGGAAAGGCTTCGCGTGTCACCGTCGGCACGTAATGCAGCCGCGGCTGACCCATTGCCTCGATTTCGTCGCGATAGGCCAGCTCGGCCACGGTGCGCACCGAATGCACCAGCACCACGTTTTCATAACGCGCATATAGTCCGGGATCGCGGATCAGACTGATGAACGGGGCCAGCCCGGTGCCGGTGGCCAGCATGTACAGCGTACGCCCCGGCAGTACATGGTTGAGCGTGAGGGTGCCGGTGGTCTTGCTGTTGACCCACACGCTGTCGCCGGGGCGGATGTGGACCAGCTGGCTGGTGAGCGGGCCGTCCGGCACATGGATGCTGAGAAATTCAAGATGATCACGGTCGACGGTCGAAACGATGGAGTAGGCACGCGCCACCAGTTTGCCCTCGCGCTTCAGGCCGATGGTGACGAATTCGCCATTCTCGAATGCAAAATCCTGCGGGCGGCTGAGCGTGAAGCTGAAGGTCCTGTCCGACCAGGGCCGTACCGACTGCACCGTTTGTTCACTGTAGGGCATGGTTCACTCCGTTGAACGCGTTCCAAGTTTCGACGATACCAGCCGGGCACAGTTCCGGCGTGGGGCATGCCGCACACGTCAGCCCTTGATGCAGACCAGCGGTTTGAGCCTGGCGACCTTGCGCGCCAGCCCGGCGCGGTCGGCGGCCTCGACCACGGCACTGACATCCTTGTAGGCCCCCGGCGCCTCTTCCGCTACGCCGCGCAGCGAAGGGCTGCGGATCAGGATGCCCCGGCTGGCGAGTTCGTCCACCAGCGCCGGGCCGTGCCACAGGCGGGTCGCCTGGTGGCGGCTCATGGCCCGCCCCGCGCCATGGCAGGCTGAGCTGAAGGCGCGCGCCCTCCCTTCCTCCGTCCCGATCAAAATGTAGGACGCCGTGCCCATGCTGCCGCCGATCAGAACCGGCTGGCCGATGTCGCGCAAATCGCCGGGCAGCGCGGGATGGCCGGGACCGAAAGCGCGCGTTGCGCCCTTGCGATGCACGTACAGACGGCGCGACTGGCCGTCGACCGTGTGGGGCTCGAGCTTGCAAGTGTTGTGGGAGACATCGTAAATCAGGGTGAGGTGGCTACCTGGCAGCACATCGGCGAACACCTGGCGGGTGAGGTGTGTGATGACCTGACGGTTGGCCAGCGCACAGTTGATGGCGGCGCGCATCGCGCCGAGATACGCCTGACCCAGTGGAGACCGGATGGGTGCGCAGGCGAGTTCGCGGTCGGGCAGGTCGATGCCGTAACCCGGCGCGGCAATCACCATCTGTCTGAGAAATTCGGTGCCGATCTGGTGCCCCAGCCCGCGCGAACCGCAGTGGATGCTGACCACCACCTCGCCCGGGAGCAGTTTGAAGCGGTCAGCCGCTTGGGTGTCGTAGATTTCGACGATTTCCTGCAGTTCGAGGTAATGGTTGCCGGACCCGAGGGTGCCGATTTCGTCGCGCTGGCGGCGCTTGGCCTGATCGGAGACCTGGCTTGGCTCGGCGCCGGCCATGCAGCCATGCTCCTCGATACGATCGAGATCCGCAGCGCTGCCATAGCCGTGCTCAACCGCCCAGCGTGCGCCGCCGCGCAGCATGGCGTCCATTTCGGTGGCGTTGAGACGCAACTGGCCGGTGCTGCCGACCCCGACCGGAATTCTGGCAAACAGGCGATCGGCGAGCCGGGCTTTGAGTGGAGCAATTTCATTCGCCTTGAGACCCGTATGCAGGGTACGCACGCCGCAGGAAATATCGAAGCCCACTCCACCTGCCGATATCACACCGCCCTCGTCGGCATCGAACGCCGCCACCCCACCGATCGGGAAGCCGTAGCCCCAATGCGCATCCGGCATGGCGCAGGCGGCCTGGACGATGCCCGGCAGCGTGGCGACATTGGTGAGTTGCTCATAGACCTTGTCGTCCATCTCGCGGATCAGCGCCGCATCGGCATAGATCACCGCCGGCACACGCATCTTCCCGAACGGCTCGACGCGCCATTCGACCTCCGACACCTGCCTGAATTGATCGAGATTCATCTAGACGTCCACCACGCACTGGGCCAGCCAGCGCCCGGCGTCATCCCTCTCCATTTGCAGTTCGGTATAGGTGGCGCCCTTGATCTCGACAGCCGGCTGGTGCCTCTCCGGGTCGACCGGCTCGCCCCATGCAGTGGCGGACAGGCGATGGCCGTCCAGTTCGACCGCGAAGCGGCTGAACAGCATGTGGCGTGCTGCCATTTCAAGAATGAGCGCGTTGAGCCAGTCGACCAGCAACAGTTCGTCGTCCGGGGCCTCGCAGCGGATGGTGACTGCCATGGCAGGCACCACCTGCGTCGGGTCGGTGACGACGGCCGTCATCGCCAGCGCTGCCTGCTCGAAGGCCGCCTCACGGGTGAGCCCGACGCCGCGCACGCCCATGTCGGCCTGATGCGGAAAGTGCGCCCAGTACGCCACACCGCTATCGACCTCACCCGTTTGAGACATTGTCGAAATCTGCCCGGCGACTTCCCGCTTTGTCTCAGTCGGTGATGTCCTCCAGGACATCCACCGCCACCCGGGTACGGACATTCATGATCACCACATCGGTACCGATGACGACTCGCACATACTCCGGAGGCAGGCGTGTCAGGCGTTGTTCCAGTTCATTGGGGAGGTAGCGCCAGCGCGCATCATCGTTGATGGGCTGGTTGTGCCTCGCCCGCCATGCATGGCCGGGGGGAAGCCGATCCCGCTTGGCCTGACCGGGCGGCAAGTTTCTGTAGCGTGGTTCGTAATAGTCATTGATCAGACGACGGTCATGATCGGTAAACACCACCCTCACCGCGTAATGCGGATCGCGAACGTCGACCTCACCATATCGTGGATAGCTTTCGCAGCCGACCAAAACGGACGTCATGGTGGCGGCCAACAGTACAAGCAGCAGGCTGGATTTCATACGCTTCTCCTTTGAAAATCGGTGTGCAGGCATTTCATGCTAGTCATCAGAGCAAGAAAATCCATGTATTGGCTGAAAAAACTCAAGTAAGCCGGTGAACCAACTGGGCGCTGGCCGGCTGACGGGTGTAGTGCGGGTATGAGGTCCAAATAACGGTCAGTGCCGTAGAACCCGGCAATCGATTTATGGCCTGTCTTCCGGCAGACGATCACGCCATGCCGCCACCGCGGCCGTCCGCGTCTGGAAAATGGCTTCCCGAATCCGCGCAGGATCGGCATTGCGCGCCACCTCGGCTGCATCGATGGCCTGCGCCGCCTGCAGTGCCTGCCGCAGGAAGTCCGGCGCGGGAAAAGGCCTGTCCTCATAGCCAGGCCGACCGCGGAAATCACATTCGCAGGCCTGTAGAAATTCCTCGAAACGATCGGGCCGGCGGAAGGCATCAACGCGCTCCAGCAACTCGACGACAGTGCTCGGGCGCAATTCCAGCGCGCGGTGCACGATGCCGTGCTCGCGCGCCACGGCGACAGCGAGGTCACGGCAGTCGGCGGGCACCCGGATGCGTTCGCTCAAGGCTCGCACCAGTTCAACGCTTTTGGCTTCGTGGCCGTGATGTTTTGGGCAGAATTCGGGATGGGTGGCGCCCTTGCCGAGATCGTGTGTGAACGCGGCAAAGCGCACCGGCAGGCTCAGGCCCTGCCGGGCCGCCCAGTCGACGACCAGCATGATGTGGACGCCGGTATCGACTTCGGGATGATGCTCGGGCGGCTGCGGCACGCCGAACAGGCGGTCGATTTCGGGAAAAAGCCGGGCCAGCGCGCCGCAGTCGCGCAGCACCTGGAACATGCGCGAGGGCTGCACGTCCATCAGGCCGCGCGCGATTTCCTGCCACACGCGCTCGGGCACCAGGGCGTCGACTTCCCCGTTGTCCACCATCTGCCGCATCAGTGCGTTGGTTTCCAGCGCCACGGCAAAGTCGGTGAAACGGGCGGCGAAGCGGGCCACACGCAAAATCCGCACCGGATCCTCGGCGAATGCAGCGCTCACATGGCGGAAAATTCGTGCCGCCAGGTCGCGCTGGCCGCCGTAAGGATCGACCAGCGCACCGGACTCGTCCTCGGCGATTGCGTTGATGGTGAGGTCGCGCCGGCGCAGGTCCTCTTCCAGGGTGACCTCGGGGGCGGCATAGACGGTGAAACCTTTGTAACCGTGCCCGGATTTGCGTTCGGTGCGCGCGAGCGCATATTCCTCGTGGGTGGCCGGGTGCAGGAACACCGGGAAATCCTTGCCGACCGGTTGATAGCCCAGCACAACCATGTCATCGGGCGTGGCACCCACCACGACATGATCGCGGTCGGCCACGGGCAGACCCAGCAGCCGGTCACGTACAGCACCGCCAACGATGTAGGTCTTCATGGCGGCGTGTTATGGCTTAACGGCGGGCGTTCTCGCGGTAGTCCTCATACCGCGCACGCGGCGTATCTGCACGCAGATATTCGGGGGCGATGGCCTCGAGCGCAGCCGGCTGGAAATTGAACACCGACGGCCAGCCGCCGGCACACACGTTGTCCGTGCTCATGGCGTAGTAATTGTCGCGCGTCATCAGCTTTTTGCCCGGTTTGAATTCCAGCGCCCAGGCCTGGAAATACGACAGCCATTTGCCCAGCGGGACAATGCTGCGTTTCTTGCCAGTCACTTCGCCCACGTAGCTCACCAGTTCCTGCAGGGTATATGCCTTGGGACCGCACAGGTCATAGCTCTGACCGTAGGTCGCCGGGTTGTCGAGACTGTCGACGAAAGCGCGCGCGACGTCGTCCACATGCACCGGAGCAAAGCGTGCGCCCGCACCAGCCAGCGGCAGCACGGGGACAAACTTCAGCAGGCGGGAAAACATCGACAGGAAGGAATCGCCGCGGCCGAAGATCACCGAGGGGCGGAAAATGGTGACATTCAGGCCGTAGCCGTGAATGAATTTGGGACCGTTGAGATACCAGTTTTCATGCTCGACGTGGTGCCGCCCCGCTTCGCGCACCAGCGCTTCGGCGATACCCTTGGAACGCTGGTAGGACGAGCGGGAATTCGCATGGGCACCGAGCGCGCTCATGTGCAGCAGGCGGTGCACGCCCGACTCGCCGCAGGCATGGATGACCTTGCGCGGCAGTTCGATGTGGATTTTCTGGAAATCGCCGCGGCGGGCACTCGGCAGGTCGACACGGCCGACGGTGCTTTCGTGCAGGATGCCGACCAGATTGATGACGGCATCCATGCCGCGGAAGTGGCGGATGAGTTCCTGCTGGTCATGGACATCGGCCTCGATCACTTCCACCGTTGGCAGCAGAATCAGTTCCTTGGCCATTTCACGGCGGTGGGAGAGCACGCGCACCGTGAGGCCGCGCGCGGCGAGCTGGCTGACGAGTTGGGTGCCGACAAAGCCGGACCCGCCGAGGATGCAGATGCGTTCAATCTTCATGGTTGAGGTTTGTTTCGGAATATAAGGCGTTGCTGATTTTATCCCGGAAGCGGCAAAAATTCGCGTTCCACTCTAGTCTTCAAGCTGCTCGGGCTGCAGCAAGGCATCCGCATCAGGCGTGGGGGCAACCGGGGTTTTGCGCGGCGGGACCGTGCCCAGCCGGTCCTTCAACAGCACCGAGGGCTGGCCGAAGCGCGCTGCGTAATACATGGCGTTGCTCATCACTTTCTTGACGTAATCGCGCGTTTCGGCAAACGGGATCGATTCAATATAGACCGCGGCTTCCAGCGGCCGCGTAGCGCGCCAGCGCTGGGCACGGCTCGGGCCGGCGTTGTAGGCGGCAGTGGCCAGCACCGGCGAGTTGTCCAGCGTGGTCTGGACGTGCTTCAGGTAATACGCACCGAACTGGATATTCCTCGCAGGATCCTGCATCTCGCTCGGGTTGAAGCCCTTGATGCCAAGGCGTTGCGCAATCCAGCGCGCAGTGGCCGGCATGATCTGCATCAGGCCGGAAGCGCCGACATTGGAACGGGCGACGTTGATGAAGCGGCTTTCCTGCCGCATCAGCCCGAACACCCAGGCTTCGTCGATGTCGTTCTCGCGCGCAGCCTGCTGTGCCAGTTCGCGGTAGGGCGCCAGAAAGCGCAATTCGAAATCGTGCAGTTCGCGAGTGCGCTCGGCGGTGTTGATGGCGCGGTCATACCACTCCATACGACGTGCCAGTTCGGCCGCCGCCAGCAGTTGGGCATCGGAAAACGTCTGGATCGCCCAGTTCCATTCAAGGCTAGCGTCGCTGCGCAAGCCGAGTCCGTACAAGGCCTGCGCGCGCGCGATACCCGGTTGGCGCGAAACGGCAGCGATGTCGTCCCCACCCATCTTGACATTGATGGCCGGCGCCTGCATCACCGGGCCGAGCTCTTCCTGCGCCAGCTGGCCGTAGTAATGATGCTCGCGCGACAACGCCAGAAACAGCGGATTGGCGACTGCGCGCTGGCCGCTGGCCTGCAGTGCGCGCGCGCGCCAGTAGCGCCAGACGGGCTGCGTGCGGGTCACGTCGCCCATGCTGTCGATCGCCCGCTGCACTGCCTGCCAGTCGCCTGAACGCAATGCCGCGCGCGCCCACCATTCGCGCTGGAAATCATTGGCCGTCGCTGCCCCTCCCCGCTGGAACCAGACCAGTGCAACAGGCTCATGGCGGCGCGCCGCCCAGGTGGCGAGATATGCCCATGCGGTGCCCAGTTCCTCCGCGTTGAACTGCGGCGCGCGCTTGTGCAGCGCTTGCTCGGCCTGGCTTGAACTGCGTTTGGCCAACTGGTCGAGCGCATAGAGCGCTATCTCGCGGTCGCCCCGCCGGTCCAGATCAAGGTTGGCCGCATTCAGCAAACGCGCCGGATCACGGCCGGCCTGCTCAAGCAGCGTGACGGCAGGCCGCTGAGCCTCGGGCAAGGCATTGGCCACTACCCGGGCGACGTTGGGATGGCCGGCTTGCAGCGCCAGCCGCAGGCGGCGCCAAACATCCTCCTCGCGGATCAGTCCGGCTTCAATCAGCTGAGAGAACAATGGCGTACAGGCACTCGGCATGTCGCGCCCGGTGAACCACAAGGCCACCGCCTCGCGCAGACGGCTGCGATTACCCTGTGCCAGCTCGGCACGATGGGCATAGCACTGATGCGCGGCATCGGGTTTGACGAGGCGCGGGTACTCGGCCAGATAGCGCGGCCAGGCTTCACGCACGCCCAGAGATTTTAGCCAGTCGGCGCGCAAGGCTTCGGCCATGCGGCTGCCCGGATAGCGCGCCAGAAAATCGGCAATCCGCGCATCCTCCGTGCGGCTCGTCAGCATCAGACGCCAGTATTCGACAATGGGCGCCAGCACATGATCGGCCGGCACATCGCGCGCGGCATGTTCCAGATCGACCAGCCTGCGCGCGGAAAATGCCTGCTGCGCCTGCAACACCGCGGTGTCGCCCGGCGCCGCCCATGCGGCGGTCGCAGACAACGCCCCCAGCAAGAAAAACGTGACTATTCGAAACATGGTGCGAGGGTAACATGCAGCCGGCATGGGCCGTCCGAGCGGCCCCCACCATGCAGGCTGCCAGACAGGTTCGGAGAAACGAGGCCCGCGTGCTTCCACTGGCCACTGGCCGACCGGAATTTACCCGGCTTGCGCTCCGCCCGGCGACGATACCGGCGGAAGCAAAAGTTCAGGCAAGAAACAGCTTGTAGGCCGGGTTGCGCGATTCGTCCCAGTAACGGTAGCCCAGCCCATCCAGGAATTTCTGGAAGCTGGGCTTTTCCTTTTCCGGCACCTGGATGCCGACCAGCACACGGCCATAGTCGGCACCGTGGTTGCGATAGTGGAACAGGCTGATGTTCCAGCCGCGGCTCATGCTCTGCAGGAACTGCATCAGCGCGCCGGGGCGCTCGGGGAACTCGAAGCGGTACAGCACCTCGTTGACCGCTTCGGGGGCGCGTCCGCCTACCAGATGGCGAACATGCAGCTTGGCCATTTCGTTGTCGGTGAGGTCGATTGCCTCGAGTCCATGGCGCTGCAGCAGGTGGACCACGCGTGCACTCTCCCCTGCCCCTGGCACCGACAGACCGACGAACACCCGGGCTAACTTGGGGTCGGAGTAGCGGTAGTTGAACTCGGTGATGTTGCGCGCGCCCAGCAGCCCACAAAAGGTCTTGAAACTACCTGGCGTCTCGGGGATGGTGACGGCCAGCACGGCTTCGCGCTTCTCGCCCAGTTCGGCGCGCTCGGCGATGTAGCGCAGCCGGTCGAAGTTCATATTGGCGCCCGAGGCCACCGCGACCAGAGTCTTGCCCTTGAGCTTGTCGCCGGCGATGGCGGCTTTCAGCCCGGCAATCGACAAGGCGCCGGCCGGCTCCAGGATCGAACGGGTGTCCTCGAACACGTCCTTGATCGCTGCGCAGATGGCGTCGTTGTTGACGCGGATGACTTCGTCGACATACAGCTGCGCCAGCCGGAAGGTTTCCTTGCCAACCTTCTTCACCGCCACGCCGTCGGCGAAGATACCGACGCGCGGCAGCGTGACGCGCTCGCCCTTGCACAGCGAGCGCGCCATCGAATCGGCATCCTCCGGCTCGACGCCAACGATACGGATGTCCGGCCGCAGACGCTTGATATAGGCCGCCATGCCGGCGATCAATCCGCCGCCGCCAACCGGAATGTAGACCGAATGGATCGGGCCTGGATGCTGGCGCAGCAGTTCCATCGCCACCGTGCCCTGACCGGCGATGACGTCGGGATCGTCGTAGGGGTGAACAAAAGTGGCTTTTGACTCTTTGGCAATCAAAGTTGCGTGAGCGCAGGCCTCGTCGTAGTTGTCGCCGTGCAGGATCACCTGCGCGCCGCGCGCCGCCACCGCATCAACCTTGATCTTCGGCGTGGTCGCCGGCATCACGATGATCGCGGTTGCGCCCAGTTTTTGCGCCGCCAGCGCCACCCCCTGCGCGTGGTTGCCGGCCGAGGCCGCTACCACCCCGCGCGCCAGTTGGGCCGCCGTCAACTTCGCCATCTTGTTGTAGGCGCCGCGGCACTTGAAAGAGAACACCGGCTGCAGGTCCTCGCGCTTCAACAAGATCTGGTTGTTGAGACGGCGTGACAGATTGTGGGCCACGTCGAGCGGCGACTCGATCGCCACGTCGTAGACGCGCGAGGTCAGAATGCGTTCGAGGTAATCGTCAGGTTTGCTCATGGCGGCGGCGAGGTTTGTAAAAAGAGGGCGATGCCGCTATCTTAGCGGGCTGCATCCAAATCGACGAAAACATCATGACTCAGGACGAAATGAAGCAAGCCGTGGCACGTGCCGCGGTGGCGTATGCCAAGGGCGGCATCATCGGAGTCGGCACCGGCTCGACTGCCAACTATTTCATCGACGCGCTGGCCGAGGTCAAGAGCCGCATCGACGGCGCCGTCGCCAGCTCGGAAGCGACCGCCGCGCGCCTGAAGAGCCACGGCATCCAGGTGCTCGATCTCAACAGCGTGGGCGAGCTTGAGATCTACGTCGACGGCGCCGACGAAATCACCGAGCACTTCGCCATGGTAAAAGGCGGCGGCGGCGCGCTGACCCGGGAAAAAATCGTCGCCGCATGCAGCAAGCAGTTCATCTGCATCGCCGACGGGAGCAAGCTGGTCGGCGTGCTCGGCAAGTTTCCGCTGCCGGTCGAAGTGATTCCGATGGCGCGTTCCTACGTCGCGCGCGAACTGGTGAAGCTCGGCGGACAGCCCCGGTTGCGGGAAGGCTTCACCACCGACAACGGCAACCTCATTCTTGATGTGCACGGGATGTCGATCGTCGATCCGGTATCGCTGGAAACCGCGATCAATCATATCGTCGGCGTGGTGACAAACGGCTTGTTTGCACGACGCGGCGCAGATGTGCTGCTGTTAGGCACCGAGTCCGGCGTCAAGACCTACCAGAAGTAATTATTGCGAGCGCCCGTCTTCATCGGGCGTCTCGCTGTCCTCCGGCCCGGGCACCACAGGCACGCGATACCTTTCGGTGGCCCACTGCCCCAGATCGATCAGCTTGCAGCGCTCGCTGCAGAACGGCTTCCAGCGATTCTCCGCTGTCCAGCTCACGGCTTCGCCGCAGATCGGACAACTGACAACGGGGAGTTTGGCAGCGGGCTTCACAGGTTGCAGAAAGTCAGGTCGAAATCGATCGGCTGGTCGGTACAGGTGCGCATCGCCCCTGATCCCGCATGCACAAAACGAATGTTGAGCATGTATTTATTGGCCGAAATTTCGGGCACGCAAGGCAGATTGTCGTCGAGGGTGACCCGGATCAGCTGCGGGTTGCGCGATTCGAGCATGCGCTGATAGCTGCCATTCTTCGCATGCTGCAACTCGGGTTGACCACTGTCGCGCAACAGGCCGAGCACGATGCCGACCGCGGCACGAATCGAGGAAAAGGGTGCCAGCCAGCGTTGCAACTGGCTCATGCGCACGTCGGCCGGCTGGTGCAGCCAGTAGTGATAGGACGGCAGATCGAATTCGCACATACCGCCAGGAATGGCCGCGCGCTGCTTGACTGTCATCAGCCAGTCGTCATCGCGCAGGTGCTGCCCCACTTTCCCGGGCAACTGATACATCCCATGATGGGCTGCCTCGATTGCCGACAGCACCTGTTCCAGCGTCGTGCCCTGCACATGCGGATTGCCGCGCAGCGCCATCAGTACGGCTTTTTGCCGGTCCAGTTCCTGCAGCAGATCGGATTTGAGATCGGCGCGCGCCGCCACTTCCGCCATTTCGAACAGGGCCAGCAAGGCTGCATGATGGGCATACGGGTCGGGCGATGCGGCATAGGCATCGAAACGATCGAACAGATCTTCCAGCCGCAGCAGGGTGCGGATGCGTTCGCTCAGGGGATATTCGTAGTGGATCACGCCGCAACGCGCAGGGTTGAATGGGACGATTGTCGCCGATTCATGCGGAAAATCAAGGCGACGGTGTGGTAGAAAACGCCAGGTAGCGCCGGTGCAGCGTCGCCACCTGGCTGCGCAAAGCCTCGGGAGCCGCCATATTGACGATCACATCGTCGGCAGCCGCCAGCCGTTCGGCACGTCCAGCTTGCGCCGCGAGAATGGCTTTCACTTCGTCATGAGTGAATCCGCTGCGTGCCATCACCCGTGCAATCTGCACGTCTTCCGGGCAATCGACCACCAGAACGCGGTTCAGCATCTCCCGGTAGCCGCCGGTTTCCACCAGCAGGGGGATCACGATGAGCGCATAGGGTGCAGCCAGGGCGGCGAGCGTCTGTTCCACCTCCTGCCGGATACGTGGATGCAGGATGGCCTCGAGCTGCCGCCGCGCTGTCTTGTCGGAAAATATGCGGCGGCGCAGGGCAGCGCGATCCAGCGTGCCATCCGCCTGCATCACCACATCGCCGAACTGCGCATGAATGGCCGCCAGCGCTGTGCCGCTGGGCACGGTCAACTGGTGCGCGATGGCGTCGGTGTCGATCACCGGGACGCCCAATGCTGCAAACAATTCGGCGACGGTTGACTTGCCCGACCCGATGCCGCCGGTGAGTCCGACTGCGAACATCAGAATTGCGCGAGGTAGGCCTGCGTCAGATCGGCGCCGAAGAACAGCGCCACCAGCCCGCCGCCGGCCAGATAGGGGCCGAAGGGTATCGGCACGCGCCGGTCATGTTTCACCAGCACGATCATCACGATACCGATCGCCGCACCGACCACCGACGAGAGCAGCAGCGTGACCGGGAGCATCTGCCAGCCGAGCCAGGCACCGATGGCCGCCAGCAGCTTGAAGTCACCGTAGCCCATGCCCTCCTTGCCAGTGACCAGCTTGAACAGCCAGTACACCGACCACAACACCCCGTAACCCGCCACGGCACCGATGATGGCATCCGGCAAACTGGCGAAATGCCCGCCCAGGTTGAACAGCAACCCCAGCCACACCAGCGGCAGGGTGAGGCTGTCGGGCAGCAGGGTGGTGTCGAGGTCGATGAACGCCAGCGTGATCAGCGTCCACACCAGGAACAGCGCGCCCAGCGTCTGCACGCTCAGGCCCCACTTCCAGGCGGCCGCCGCCGACAGTAGCGCGGTGAGCAGTTCCACCAGGGGATAACGCGCACTGATCGGCGTGCCGCAGGACGAGCAGCGCCCGCGCAGCCACAGCCATGACAGCAGCGGAACATTTTCCAGCGCGGTAATTTGATGTCCGCACTTGATGCAGGCCGAACGCGGCAGCCACAGGTTGTAGCGCGGTGCATCCGGCATCGGCTCGCCGCGCAGTTCGGCACACTGCGCATGCCATTCGGCTTCCATCATTTTTGGGAGCCGATGGATGACGACATTGAGGAAGCTGCCGACCAGCAGGCTGAATAAAAAAACCAGCCCGGTGAAGAGGGCTGGTTCGGTGTGCAGCAGGTCCATCAGACGACCGAGCCCATCTTGAAGATCGGCAGGTACATGGCGATGACCATGCCGCCGATCAGCGTGCCCAGCACCACCATGATGATCGGCTCCATCAGGCTGGACAGCGCCTCGACAGCGTCATCCACCTCGGCCTCGTAAAAGTCTGCCACCTTGCCCAGCATCGAATCGAGCGCGCCGGATTCTTCGCCGATGGCCGCCATCTGCAGCACCATGTTGGGAAAACGCCCGGAGTTCTGCATGGCCTGCGTCAGCGCGGTACCGGTCGATACTTCGGCGCGGATTTTTTGGGTGGCCTCAACGAACACCTGATTGCCCGATGCCCCGCCCACCGAATCCAGCGCCTCGACCAGCGGCACCCCGGCGGCAAACATCGTAGCCAGGGTCCGCGTCCAGCGGGCGATGGTGGCTTTTTCGATCACCGCGCCGAAAATCGGCAACTTGAGCATGACGCGATCCATGAACATTTGCACCTTGCGCGAGCGCTTCCAGGCCTGCAACAAGGCATAGATACCGCCGCCGATGACCCCGAATATCGCCCACCACCACTCGACGAAGAAGCTCGAGATCGCCATCACCACAGAGTCGGCCCCGGCAGGTCGGCGCCGAAGCTGCTGAACAAATCCTTGAATGCCGGGATCACGAAAATCATGATGACGGCAGTGATGATGAACGCCACCACGATGATGGAAATAGGATAAAACAGGGCCGATTTGATCTTGCTCTTGATGGCGAGGATTTTTTCCTTGTAGATCGCCAACCGATCGAGCACGCCTTCCAGAATACCCGCCGCTTCGCCCGCCCCCACCAGGTTGCAGAACAGCGCGTCAAAATACAAAGGGTGGCGTCCGAATGCCTGGGTGAGACTGCTGCCCTTTTCGATATCCGCCTTGATTTCAAGCAGCAGGCGCTGCATCGACGGATTGGAGTGACCGCGCGCCACGATTTCGAAGGATTGCAGCAATGGCACCCCGGCTTTCATCATGGTGGCCAGCTGACGGGTGAACAGGGTGACATCCTTGTCAGTGATCTTTTTCGCGCCGCTGAACAGGGTGCTCTGTTTCTTGACTTTGGTGACCGTGATGCCCTGCTTGCGCAGCAAGGAATTGACCATGGCTTCGCCGCCGGCCTGCAACTGGCCCTTGACCTTCTTGCCGCGCTTGTCCATGCCTTCCCACAGGAAGGTGGCGTCCTTGACTGCCTTTGCCGCTGTAGCCATAGAGGAAATCCCTTAAATGTTGGTAACGGCCTCGACCTCTTCCAGCGAGGTGAGCCCGGCTTGCACTTTCAATAATCCTGCCTGACGCAGGTCGCGCACGCCTTCGTGCCGCGCCTGATCGGCGATATCGGATTCGTTGCCGCCCTTGAGGATAATGCGGGTCATGGCGTCGGTAATCGGCATCACCTGATAAATGCCCACCCGTCCCTTATAGCCGGTTCCGCCGCAGATATCGCAGCCGACGGGCTTATAGGGCATCCAGCTGCCATCCAGTTGATCTTCTGTAAATCCTGCCGCCAGCAGGGCTTCCTGCGGAATGTCGGCATGTTGTTTACAGGAACACAGGCGGCGCGCCAGCCGTTGAGCCGTGATCAGGATGACCGAGGATGCGACGTTGAATGGCGCTACACCCATGTTCAACAGCCGGGTCAGCGTACCCGGCGCATCATTGGTGTGCAGGGTGGACATCACCATGTGGCCGGTTTGCGCCGCCTTGATGGCGATGTCGGCCGTTTCCAGATCGCGGATCTCGCCGACCATGATGACGTCGGGATCCTGCCGCAGGAAAGATTTCAGCGCAGCCGAAAAAGTCAGCCCGGCCTTGTCGTTGACGTTGACCTGGTTGATGCCAGGCAACTGGATTTCCGCCGGGTCTTCCGCGGTCGAAATGTTGACGTCGGGCTTGTTGAGGATATTCAGGCAGGTGTAAAGCGATACGGTTTTACCCGAGCCCGTCGGCCCGGTCACCAGGACCATGCCATAGGGACGCTGCACTGCGTTCAGCAGCAGTTCTTTCTGCCACGGCTCGTAGCCCAGCGCCTCGATCCCCAACTGCGCGCTGCTGGGATCGAGAATACGCATGACGATCTTTTCGCCATACAGGGTGGGCAGGGTACTGACCCGGAAATCGATGGCACGGTTCTTCGACAGCACCATCTTCATGCGGCCGTCCTGTGGCACGCGCTTTTCCGAAATATCCAGCCGCGACAGCACCTTGATGCGCGAAGCCACCTTGTCCTTGATCGCCATCGGCGGCTGCGCCACCTCGGACAGGATGCCGTCACGGCGATAGCGGATACGGTAAAACTTCTCGTACGGTTCGAAGTGAATGTCTGATGCGCCGATATTGATGGCGTCGAGCATGATCTTCTGCAGATAGCGCACCACCGGCGCATCGTCGATCTCGATGCCGCCGGTGTCCTGCTGGGCGGCGGCAGCGCTTTCTTCATCGAGAAAATCCAGATTGAGGTCTTCGGCGTTCAACACGGCCATCGTGCTGTCGTTCGCCTCGCCCGCTTTTTCGATCAGCTTGCCGAGCTTGTCGTCTTCCACCACGACCGGCTCCACAGCCTGCCCGGTCTGGAATTTCACTTCGTCCAGCGCCTGCAGGTGGGTCGGGTCGGAGGTTGCCACGTACAGCTTGTTGCCGCGCTGATACAAGGCAAGCACACGCCGTTTTTGCACCAGTTTGGGATCGAGAAGCCCCTGCGGCAGGCTCTCGGCATCCATGGCACCCAGGTCCAGGTAAGGGAAACCGAACGAGACGGCCGCGAATTCCGCAACCTGGTCGGCCTTGAAACGCCGTCCCTTGACGAGTTCGGTCACGAATGAATCGCCCGACTGGCTGGCGCGTTTCCACACCCCCTCGGCGTCGTCCTCGGACAGCCAGCCATGGTTGACCATGGCACGCGCCAGCCCGGTTAAATTGTTGGTGTTTGTCACAGCAGCCATAGCTCGGTTCCAGACAAGTCCAGCGTCAAAATATTGCCCGCACCACCCGCCAGAAGGCAACGGATGGGCAATCACAGGCCTTAACGGCGATTTTTCGACTAAATTGAGGCAGTATCAGACGAGGGGCTGCCCAAGGCGGGCGGATAGATGCGCGCCATCTTCACGGCGCGATCCTGCGTCTGCACGATTTCCACTGGCACGTCGCCCAGTTTGAGGCTCACTCCCGCCTCGGGAATGTCCTCGAACTGCTCAAGCAGCAGGCCGTTCAGCGTCTTCGGCCCATCCAGCGGTAACGACAGGCCCAGCTTTCGGTTCAAATGCCGCAGCAGCACGGTACCCTCGGCGAGCCAGCTGCCATCGTCTTCCAGCCGCAGGTAGCCCATATCCGAGGGGGCCTGGGTAGTGAACTCGCCAACCATTTCTTCCAGCAGATCTTCCAGCGTCACCAGACCCTGAAGTTCTCCATATTCGTCGACCACCAGCGCGAGCCGCCGACGGCTGTTCTGAAAGTTGCGCAGCTGGGTAAACAGCGGCGTTCCTGCCGGAACGAAATACGGTGTCTCCAGGTTTTCCTTCAGCGTATCGGGATCGAGTTCCTCGCCGGTCAGCGCATGCAGCACCCGCCGCACATGCAATACGCCGAGCAGGTTGTCGGACGACCCCGCATGCACCACCAGCCGGGTGTGGTGGCTGGTGGAAATCTGCTGACGCAAGCGTTCCGGCTCGTCCTCGATGTCGATTGCCTCGATCTGGCTACGCGGCGTCATCACGTCATCCACCGTGATGTCTTCCAGCTCCAGCAGATTCATCAAAATCCGATGGTGTTCACGCGGCATCCTGCCGGACGATTCCAGCACGATGGTGCGCAGTTCTTCCAGCCCCAGACTGTTGCCCTGCCCTGGCTCGGGCTGTCTGATCCGCAACACATTCAGGATGCCCTGTACAAACAGGTTGACGAACCACACCACCGGATACGCCAACTTCAACAGTGGAGTGAGCAGCAGCGTTGCGGGGTAGGCGACACGCTCTGGAAAGGCGGCGCCCAGCACCTTCGGTGTAACCTCGCTGAACACCAGAATCAGGAAAGTGAGCAGCAGCGTCGCCACGAACAACACCATTTCGCCATCGCCAAACAGGCGGATGGCCAGCACCGCAGACAGGGTGCCCGAGGCGGAATTGACCAGGTTATTGCCGAGCAGGATCACGCCCAGCAGCTTGTCAGTCCGATCCAGCAGCGCCTGCGCCCGCATCGCGCCCCGCACACCGGACTCGGCGGCATGGCGCAGCCGGTAGCGGTTGATCGCCATCATGGCCGTTTCGGACGCGGAAAAAAACGCCGACGTCAGAAGCAGAATTGCAAGCACGCCAAACAGCGTGCTGGTGGAAATGCTATCCAATCAGAATCGCCTCAACGCTGGAGCACAACTTCCAGCACAAATTGGGTGCCCAGATAGGCCAGTAACAGCAGCGTGAAGCCGGTGATCGTCCAGACCAGCGCGGTGCGTCCGCGCCAGCCACGGAAGTGCCGACCCACCAGCAGGCCGCCGAACACCAGCCAGGACAGGATGGCCAATATGACCTTGTGGGAAAACTGCAGCGGCGTGCCGAACAGTTCTTCCGAGAAGAACACCCCGCTGAACACCGCCAACGTCAGCAGCGCGAAGCCCAGGCCTATGGTTTTGAACAGCATCGCTTCCAGCGTCAGCAGCGGCGGCGCACCGCCCTGCAGAAGCGAGCCACGGTGCAGCTGTTTTTCCAGCATGGTCATCAACACCGCATGCAAGGCGGCAACCGCCAGCAAGCCATAGGCAAGGAAAGACACCACCAGATGCGCGCGCAAGGCCAGTGCCTGTGAGTTGGGGATGGCGTGGGTGGCGGTAAAAAACGCCATGACCAGAACGGACACCGCCGCGAGGCCGCTCACCCACGACTGCAGGCGCGCCAGTGGCGCACCCTGGCTGGCCAGCCAGTAGGCCACTGCAGTCAGCCATAAAATCGTCGACAGCGAATTGCCGAAACCCAGCCGGATATCGCCCTGCCCCAGCACCGAGTGATAAATCAGCGCACCGTGCGCCAGCAAGGCCAGCGGCAGCAATACGCGCACCGACGCGGCGGGCGGCGTGCGCTGCAGGCGCCAGGCCACCCAGCCATACAGCGCGCTCACACATAAAGTAACCAGCAATAGCGGGGACATTCGTTAAAATGCAAATCTGAATTCAGCGAACCTCATTATCCATGCCGCCCACAGCGGCAACAAGGAAGCCATGTTAGATAACCTCAGCGGACGCCTCGCCGGTGTCGTCAAATCCCTGCGCGGGCAGGCGCGCATCACTGAAGCGAACGTGCAGGATACCTTGCGCCAGGTTCGCCTCGCCCTGCTCGAAGCCGACGTCGCCCTGCCGGTGGTCAAGGACTTCATTGAAGCAGTCAAGACTCGCGCGCTGGGCCAGGAAGTGCTCACCAGCCTGTCGCCGGGCCAGGCGCTGATCGGCATCGTCCACGAGGAACTCACGCGGCTGATGGGTGGCGAGAACGCCGACCTCAACCTGGCCGCCACCCCGCCCGCCGTGATTTTGATGGCCGGTCTGCAGGGCTCGGGCAAGACGACCACCAGCGGCAAGCTCGCGCTGCTGTTGAAGAACCGCAAGAAAAAGGTGCTGCTCGCTTCCGCCGACGTCTACCGCCCCGCCGCCATCGACCAGCTGCGGCAGCTCGGCAAGCAACTCGACGTCAGCTTTTTCGAGGCCGGCGACGAGCGCGATCCGCTGAAAATTGCGCAGGCCGCGCAGGATCACGCGCGCAAACAGTTCTACGACGTGCTGATTGTCGACACTGCCGGCCGGCTGGCGATCGACGAAGTGATGATGGCCGAGATCAAGGTGCTGCACGCCGCGGTCAAGCCGGTCGAAACGCTGTTCGTCGTGGATGCCATGCAGGGCCAGGACGCGATCAACGTCGCCAAAGCCTTCAACGAGGCATTGCCGCTCACCGGCGTGGTGCTGACCAAGCTCGACGGCGACGCCCGTGGCGGCGCGGCGCTGTCGGTGCGCCACATCACCGGCAAGCCGCTCAAGTTCATCGGCGTGGGCGAAAAGCCCACCGGGCTGGAAGCCTTCCATCCCGAGCGCATGGCGCAGCGCATCCTCGGGATGGGCGACGTGCTCTCGCTGATCGAGCAGGCGCAAAGCTCGGTCGATATGGCCGAGGCCAAGAAGCTCGCCGACAAGGTCAAGAAGGGCAAGGATTTCGACCTCGAGGACTTCAAGGCGCAGATTCAGCAGATGCGTAAAATGGGCGGTCTCTCGGCGCTGATGGACAAGCTCCCGGGCGCGGGCGAGATGGCGATGCCGGCCGGCGCCGACGACAAGGCGGTCAACCGGGTCGAGGGCATCATCAACAGCATGACGCCGCTGGAACGCCGCAAGCCCGACATCATCAAGGCCAGCCGCAAGCGCCGCATCGCCGCCGGCGCGGGGGTGCAGGTACAGGACGTCAACAAGCTCCTGAATCAGTTCGAGCAGGCGCAAAAGATGATGAAAATGATGGGCAAGGGGGGGCTCTCCAAGATGATGCGCGGGATGAAGGGAATGCTGCCCGGAATGCGCTAATGCCCGCCTACTGGCAAGACGGGCATTTTTGGGTATAATTCGCGGTTTTCTCCGTTTACCCGGTGGGTTAAATCATGGTCGTTATTCGTCTTTCGAGCGGCGGCGCCAAAAAGCGTCCGTTCTTAAAGGTGGTGGTGGCCGATTCGCGCTGCCGCCGTGATGGCCGCTTCATCGAGC
>JAIBFE010000327.1 GCA_019459705.1 Thiobacillus sp.
CGCCCGGAAAAACCCTTGATCCCCTACACCGTCGAAGTTGCCGCGCTCGACCAGCCCGGCATCGTCAACAGCCTGGCGAATTTCTTCGCACGCCTGCACATCAACATCGAAGCGCTCGACACCGAAACCTACCCGGCGCCGCATACCGGCGCGCCGATGTTCGCCGTCCACATGACGCTCGGCATCCCGGCCGACGCCCACATCGCCACCCTGCGCGGCGATTTTCTGGATTACTGCGACGACCAGAACCTGGATGCGACTTTCGAGCCGGTGCGTGTCTGATCCCGCCCTTTTTTCCCGTCCTGGAGTCCGTCATGATTCGTGCCCTGGCGTTCGCAAGCCTGTTTTCCCTCAGCCTGTCGAGTCACGCCGGCCTGTATGCAGACGACCTGTCGCGTTGCCTCGTCGACAAAACCACGGCTGCCGATAAAAACGCGCTGGTACGCTGGGTGCTCACCACCATGACGCTGCATCCGGCCGTGCGATCGATCGCCCAGGTCAGCGACGCGGAACGTGCACGCGCCAATCGGGAAACGGCACGGCTATTCGAGCGCCTGCTGACCGAGTCCTGTATCGAGCAGACCCGGCAGGCGGCCAAATATGAGGGGGCGGCTGCGTTGCAGACCGGTTTCCAGACACTGGGGCAGGTTGCCATGGCCGAACTGTTCTCCGATCCCAATGTGGCTCAGGGCCTGGGCGAACTCAACAAGCTGATTGATGCGAAAAAGCTCCAGCAGGCGCTGGAAGCGGGCGACTGAATTCCGGCGGAACTTTGCCGGACGCGGCCGCTCAGTTTCGGGTACTGATTATTGAGGATGCGTTATGCCCAGTCTGCTGATCATTGCCCACGGCAGCCGCCGCGCGGCCTCCAACGACGAAGTCCGCGCGCTCGCCGATGCGGTGCGCGCACAACCCGGCCAGGCCTACGATCATGTCGAGGCAGCCTTTCTGGAACTGGCCGAGCCAGGCATCCCGGAAGGATTGACTGATTTGGCGGCAAAAGGCGCGACCGACATCGTCGCGTTTCCCTATTTCCTGGCTGCGGGTACGCATGTGGCGCAGGACATTCCCGAAGCGATTGCCGAGTTTGCCGCCCGTCATCCGGGGGTGAGGGTGCGGCTGGCGCAGCATCTCGGCGCCTCGGCGGCCTTGCCGGCAGCGATTCTCGGCATGGCCGCCTGAGCGGCGGGCCTCAGATGTCCTGACTCTCGGTGCTGCCGAGTTCGATATAGAACATCGGCATGACCTCGTCCTGATTCGTGGGGCGCGGCTGGCTGCGCACCAGTGCCGCTTCCACGCGAGCCGCCTGCAGTGCCGGCCGGTCGATGACGGCAGGATACAGCCGACAATGTTTTTCAATCGATTCGGCCTGCTGGCAGGCGGCAGCTTCCAGCGCGCTGCGGGTGGCCGTGTCCAGATGCGGCAGCAGCAGCATCCACGGCGCCTGCCAGGCGTGATAGTCATGTACCAGCCGGGAGTGCGCGACATCCATGCTGGCGGTGGCGATGAACAGCGGCGGGAAGGCCTCGGCGTCGAGCACGCGCCCGCGCAGGGCGTCGCCGCCTTTCAGCGTGTGCAGCCCCAGCTCGGCGCCATCGTCGGTGCGGCAGAACCATTGCACCACGCCGCTGGCGAGGCTGTTTACATAACGAGTCAAATATACCCCGGCAGGCTCGGACAAACCGGCAATCGCCGCACTCTGGAAATGTTCCTGTGCGGCCATGCCGGCGCGCCAGTCGAGCGGCGGTTTGGTGTCGGTTTCGCTGTCGGCGCGCACGCTGTGCAGCAAGGCCAGCGGCTGGTCGTTGCGGTCGAGCAGCCATAGCTCGAACGTGTCACGGAATTTGAACGGCACCTCCCGATGTACCTTGAGCAGATGCTCGTATACCACTGCACCCATATCTTCCAGCCGTTTGAAGTCGTCCGACGGATACAGCGGCCCGCGTTTCAGGCTTTTTTCCGCCGACCAGTGGCCGTAACGGATGTCGGAAATCTGTGCCCGCTTGCCGGCACGCCCCAGCCCGTCGAGCAAGGCGTCGTTGGCCACATAGATGTCCCATTCGATGCCATCGGTCGTCACCGCTTCGGCCGACTGAAAACGAATGGTGTGCACCACCCCGCGAAACGGGTTGAGCAGGCGTTGGGCGTAGCACTCGATCTGCATGAGACTGAACTCTACCTCAGCATGCCCGGGGTCTCATCTCCGGGGTTGGTCGGGCGAGCCTTCTTTGTCTGCCGTACTCATGAAGGCAAACAGTGTCGATCGCATCGCCTCTTCCACCGACATATCGATGGGCTGCACCCAGTCGCGCGGCACAAATACCGTGTAGCCGCCGATCATGTAACCCATCGGCAGGTAAACCGCCACGCGGTTGCCCTGCAGAAATCCGGCTGGCAAGTCGTCGACACGCTGACGTGTGACCAGACCTACCACTTCCATATCCAGCCCCGGCATTCTGAGCGCCACCACCATTTGCTGGGTACGCTGGTTGCGCTGGGGCGAAAAATAATCGGCAAAGTCCTTGAGTGAGGAATATATGGTCTTCACGACAGGCAGATTGGTAAAGGGCAGTTCCACCAGCGACAACAGCCTGCCCGCGCCGCGTTGCGAAACCAGAAAGCCGAGCAGGAAAATGCCGGTGATTCCCAGCAGCAAGCCCATTCCCGGCACGTAGAATTCCCCGATGAAGGGCCGGATCAGTTGCATGGCCAGTGTCTCGGTCCAGCTCAGAAAGACATACAGCAAGTAGACCGTCAGTCCGAGCGGCAAGGCGGTGATCAGGCCGCGAAAAAAATATTGATAGAGCTGTTTGGCCAATTTGGGTCCCGTGGCGATGCATGCAATGGTCACGACTGTTTCGCTAGCATAGCAGCGTGACGTTGCCAGGATCAGTCCATCCTTATGACCGGATTGCCCAGGATTTTCGAGAGGGGTGATGAACGGTTCCATCAACGGTTGCCACAGGGAGCCGGATGGTGAGATCGGCGTTTGCAGGGCGTGCGCCCGGCATGGTGCGCGGCATCGTCTCGGCCAAAGTAAGCCACAGCCTGTAAAAATTTGTACTGGCAGGCTTCAGTCTCGCGCAATGCTGCCGATTGTTCACCTGATGCGCCCAAGATTGTCGTCAAGGAGTGAAGCGTGCTGAATCGTCTAGTTGGAATGTGGTCGGGTAAGGATAACGCCGCGGCACCGCCGCCGCAGCGTGCCGTGCCCGCCGAGCGGGAAACGGCAGCCAGGCCGGAGGCCAAGGCGCCTTCGGTGATGCGTCGGGAAGCCATGCTGGGGCGCGACCAGAAGGTGGCGGGTTATACCTTCATGCTGCGTCGCACGCAGGATGAACAGCGTGATTCGGCCCTGCCTGATGTGCAGCGCCTCTACGACGAGACCCTGCTCGGCAACCTTCAGCGCATGGATATTGCGCGCCTGCTGGGACAGCGCCTGGCCTTCGTGCCGATTGCGCCTGCTACCCTCAATCATCCGCTCATCGAAGGCTGGCCCGCTGCCGGCACGGTGTGGATCCTGAATATCGACGCCCAGACCTTGATCGACGATTCGCTGCTTGCCCGCATGGGCGACCTGAAATCACGCGGATTCAATTTTGCAGTGCCCGCCGACGCGGTGATGCGTCCCGAGCGGCAGGGACTGCTGCAGTACGCCGATTATGTGTTGATGGACGTCAGCAGCGAGGACATTCCTGCCATCACCGCACAAATGGCTGCCGTGTCCAAGGTGGCTGTGGGCAAGCGCTTTGTGGCGATGGAGGTGCAATCGCTGGAAGCGTTCCACATGTGCCACAAGCTGCAGTTTGCATTGTTCATGGGGCCGTTCATCACCCGTCGCGAAAACCTCGGCAATCCGGTCATGGGGCCGTCGCGCGCCAAGGTGCTTGACCTGATGAACCGTGTGCGCACCGGTGCCGAGCAACCTGAGCTGGCTGCCCAGTTCCGCCACGATCCGGCGTTGTCGGTGCGCTTGCTGCGCTACGTCAATTCTCCCGGCATGGGGCTGATGAGCAAGATCGGTGGCATCGAGCAGGCGCTGATGGTGATGGGGCAGGACAAGCTGTATCGCTGGCTGACGCTGATCCTGTTCACCGGCGGACAGACCCAGGAGCTCGATCAGGCCGTGCTGGAAAACGCCCTGGTGCGTGGCCGTGTGGCCGAGCAGCTGGCCGGGCGTGCGCTGTTTGCCAAGGCGCGCGACGAGATTTTCGTCGCCGGGCTGTTTTCGCTGCTCGATGTGGTGATGCACATGCCGATGGAGCAGGTGCTGAAACAGATCAGCCTGCCCGCCGAAATCACCGAAGCCATCGTTTCGCAGCGCGGGCCGTATGCACCCTATCTGGCGCTGGCGATTGCCTGCGAGCAGGACGACCAGAGCAGCATCGAGGCGCTGGCCAAGCAGATCGGACGCGAGGTGGACGACATCAATGGCGTGCACATGGATGCGCTGCTGTGGGCGCAGCAACTGTCCGCCGACGTTTGAGCGTGTGGCGAACGGTGCCGGACCATCGATGGTTCCGGCGCATGCGCGCATAGAAACGATCGATTGCAAACGAAATGCGCGGTCGAGTAGTATTTGCCGACTACTCTGGAGGACGGCGCATGAATAAGACATCCTGGTTTGCATTGAGTGTTTCGGCCCTGCTTGTGGGCTGTGCGGGCGCGCCCAGCGCCGAAGAACAGGCGGTGATGGCGGCCGATGCCCGCAAGGCGAGCGGGGCGCTGATCCAGCAGCTGGGCGGCGAACTGAAAGCCGCGCTGGGCGAAAAAGGACCGGAGGGCGCGATCAGCGTCTGCAAGGAGCGCGCGCCGCAGATTGCCGCCGACGTGTCGAAACAATCCGGCCTGGAAGTCAGGCGCGTCAGCCCGAAAAACCGCAACCCCGCCGGCGTGCCCGACGCGTGGGAAGCCCAGGCCCAGGCCGGGCTGGAAAAACGGCTGGCCGCGGGCGAGAAGCCCGACACACTCGATACCTGGCAGGTCGTCAGCACCCCGCAGGGCAGGCAGTTCCGCTATGCTAAGGCGCTGCCGGTGCAGCCGGTGTGCCTGACCTGCCACGGCGACCCTGCGGCGATGTCCGATGGCGTGAAAGCACGCCTGGCTGCCGAATATCCGCTGGACAAGGCGACTGGCTATGCGCCGGGCATGCTGCGCGGCATCGTCTCGGTCAAGCGTCCGCTGTAAACCCTGACCCAAACCGATGCCGCGCGAGCGCAGCATGACCGCCGAGCGCGGCACCGCCCCGGCATGGTTTATCTACATGCTGCGCTGTGCCGACGGTTCGCTCTACACCGGCATCACCACCGACGTCGTTCGTCGTGTCGCCGAACACAATGGCGATGGCGCGCCAGGTGCCCGCTATACCCGCAGCCGCCGGCCGGTCGAGCTGGTCTACGTCGAAGCCGTCGCCGGCCGCTCGGAAGCCACGCGGCGCGAGACCGCGATCAAGCGGCTGGATCGCGAGAGCAAGCTGGCTTTGTGCGCGGCTGACCTTTGCTGACTTCTCTATTTAGCTGGCGTTGACGCCATTCAGGCGCACCAGCAGGTGCGGCATGATGTCCTCGACGGCATGCCGTCCGGCATCGATGGCGATGCCGGCGCGGTGAAACTCCATCAAGCCCAGGTCCGCGAGCAGCGGCGTTACCATCACATCCGCAGGTTCGCCCGCCAGCCGGCTGCGCGTGATCAGCACCTGCATGATGTTGATGCTGCTCGCCAGCACATCGAGCATGGCGGGCGGCCTGGGTCCGTTGTTGTGATTGATGCCGAGCTGCGACATGCCAGTCTGGATGCGTGCCATCACCGAATCGGTCATGCTTTCGGTCTCGGCGGCCCGTGGGTACGGCGCTTTTACAGGCTTGGGTTTGAGATGGCGACCGATCAGGTCGGCATTCAGATCCACTGCAATCACGATATCCGCCCCCATTGCGCGGCATAGCGAAACCGGCACCGGATTGACCAGACCCCCATCGACCATCCAGCGACCCTCGCGTTGCACCGGGGCGAAGAGCCCCGGCAGCGCGATCGAGGCATGTACCGCGTCGGACACCCTGCCCTCGCGCAGCCAGACTTCGCGGCCGCGCTGCAGATCGGTGGCGACGGCGCCAAACGGGCGTTCCAGTTCGCTGATGTCGCAGTCGACAAAATGGCTGCGGAAGAATTCGATCAGTTTGTCGCCCTTGATCAGCCCGCCGCCGAGCGAAAAATCCAGGAAACTCACCACGGTTTGCAGGCGCAGACTGCGTACCCAGCTCTCCAGCCGGTCGAGATCGCCGTCAACATAGGCAGCCCCCACCAATGCACCGATCGAAGTGCCGCAGACGATGTCGGGCTCGATGCCGGCATCCTGCAGCGCGCGGATCGCGCCAATATGCGCCCAGCCGCGTGCCGAGCCGCCGCCAAGGGCAAGGCCGAGGCGGGTTGGGGCCGGTTGCGATCGTGTCGAATTCATGAGCACAGCTTAATCGACTTCGCGTTCGATCCCGCAGCACGGCACCCTGTCGCTGGCGGGCGATTGGCTGAGTATGGCTCCGGTGACGGGGTTGGGGCGAAACACGGTGCAGCCTTTGAGGCCGAGTGCGTGCGCTTGCCGGTAGAGGGTCTCGAAGCGGTCGAACGGGATGTTGGCGGCGACGTTGATGGTCTTGGATATGGCGTTGTCAACGAAAGGCTGCAGCGCGGCCTGCATCTGCAGATGGGCGAGCGGGTCGAGCTGCTGCGCTTCGACCAGTGCGGGCGGGGTCCCTGCGCGACCCGACAGCCGCCACTGCTGGCAGGCGTAATCGACCACGTGGTGGGTGCGATAGCGGCCGTCCGTTCCGAGGACGCGGCGCTCCGCCTCGACCGCGAAAATCGGCTCGATTCCGCTGGACAGATTATTCGCCAGCAGGCTGATGGTGCCGGCTGGCGCGATGGCCAACGCATGGCTGTTGCGGATGCCGTGCGCGGCGATGGCGTCGCGAATGTCGAGCGGCAGGCGGCTGGCGAAGCCGCTGCCCAGAAAGGCTTCGGAATCGAAAGCAGGGAAGACGCCTTTCTCGCGAGCCAACTCAATCGACGCGCGATAGGCGGCATCGCGCATCGTCTGCATCACGTGTGCGGCCAGGGTGCGTGCAGCTTCGCTGTCGTAACCGAGGCCGAGCAGTACCAGCGTGTCGGCCAGCCCGGTGATGCCGAGCCCGATGCGGCGTGTGCGCCGGGCCTGGTCGGCCTGCGCTGGCAGCGGGTAGCGCGAGACGTCGATGACGTTGTCGAGAAAGCGCACCGCGAGCTGCGCTGCGTCGGACAGGGCGTCGAGGTCGAGGCGGGCGTCGGCAGCAAAAGATGACTTCACGAAGGCGGTGAGATTGAGCGAACCGAGGTCGCAGGCGCCGTAGGGCGGCAGCGGGATTTCGCCGCATGGATTGGTGGCAGTCAGCGTTTCCTGGCTGGCGAGGGTGTTGTCGCGGTTGATGGTGTCGACGAACAGCACGCCGGGTTCGGCGGTGTCGTAGGCGGCGCGCAGGATGCGTTGCCACAGGTCGCGCGCCTTCAGGACGCGTGTGTCGGCGAACCCGGGAAACACCAGCAGCCAGTCGCGGTCGTCGGCCACTGCGGCCATGAAGGCGTCGCTCACCAGCACCGACAGGTTGAAATGCCGCAGCACCGCGGGGTCGCGTTTGGCGTCGACGAAGGTTTCGATGTCCGGGTGGTCGCAGCGCAGCGTTGCCATCATCGCGCCGCGCCGCGCGCCGGTGGACAGCATGGTTGCGCACATGGCGTCCCATATCTGCATGAACGACACCGGCCCGGACGCGATGCTGCCGGTGGCGGTTGCCACTGTGCCGGCCGGGCGCAGAGTGGAAAAATCGTAGCCCACGCCGCCGCCCTGCTGCATGGTGAGCGCGCCTTCCTTCAGCGCCTCGAAAATATGTTCGAGGTCGTCGGCGATCTCGCCCATCACGAAGCAGTTGAACAGCGTCACCCGGTGGCCGGCG
>JAIBFE010000350.1 GCA_019459705.1 Thiobacillus sp.
AAGAATGCCGGAACGCGTCCGCCATCTGGGCCGACCGGTCGAGCGCGCCGAGGTCGGACGACAATTCGCGGAACTGGTCGAGAAAAGCCCGGTTGGCCTTGTCCACCTTGTTCACGTATGCCGCCTTCGCGATCATCACCCACACCGCGACCACCAGCATCACGGCGAGCACGCCGATGGCGATCCAGCCGTCGAGTGTGAGCGCCTGGAACAGCGTGCCCCAGATGCCCCCGCCGCCGCCTTCGCTGCCCTCGTCCTCGCCCAGCGCGACCAGCGCGCCCTCGGGGCCCTGCGCCGCCGCGACGGCGACCCAGGCGGCCGAGCGCGCCGTGCCGGCGAGCTGGATTTCGTCTGCTTCGCCGCTGTAGCCGTTGCCAATAGTCAGCGGGCCCGAAGGCACGACCGCGCCGGCCGCCTCGCCCGCCGGCTTGCCGTCGATATAGAGCTTGAGCACACCCGCCTCGACGACCACGGCCACGTGCTGCCATTTGCCGTCCGCGAGGGGGGCGGCGGCCGTCACACTCGCCGCGCCGGTCTGCACGTTCAGAATGCCGCCCGCCAGCGCGGCGGAGAGACCGCCGGCCTGCATCAGGCTGCCGTCGAGCACGGCGGGCTTCAGCCACATCGACGCGCTCCAGCCGCCGTTGGCCGACACGGCCGGCAGCGTCAGGCTTTGCGTCGCATCGAACTTGGCGCCGCCGTTGGCGAACGAGGCGGCGATGCGCGTGCCGGTAAACGTCGTGGCGTTCAGCCCGTTGGGGCCGCTGTCGGCCGGATTGCCGGCCGGCTCGTTGAAATGGAACACCGTGCTCGCCGCATCGTAGGTTCCCTTGGAATCCGATGCCGCAGGCGCCTCGGGGTTGCCGAAATACAGCCAGGCCTCGGTCTGCGCCGCAAGCTTCGGCAGCTTCACCCACACCAGCGCCAGCTGGTTGAGGCCGTCCCATTTTTCGATGTGGAACTTGAGTTCGGTGGCGTCGTCACCCGCCACCACGCGCAGGTCGCTGCCGTCCTCGTTGGCCGACAGGAAATCGAAATTGCCGGTATGCAGGCGGACCAGCACCGGCGCGTCGGCGACCTCGCCCGCCGGATTGGTCAGCGTGATCTTCTTGCGCGCGCTCCAGTCCTCGTTCCACCAGGCGTGGCTGGCGGCGGAAAACAGGGAGAGCAGCAGGGCAATCGCAACAGCAAGGACGCGCATGGATCTTCAACCGAAATCTGGCAAGCGACCCGAAACGTGGCCGGACCTGGTGCATCGGTTGGTCG
>JAIBFE010000370.1 GCA_019459705.1 Thiobacillus sp.
GATCCACGTGCCCGCCGAGCACGGCGCGGCGGTGTGGGATGCGCTGATGGCAGCCGGCCAAGCCCACGGCATCCGTCCCTTCGGCGTCGAGGCGCAGCGCCTGCTGCGGCTGGAGAAAGGCCACCTCATCATCGGTCAGGATACCGACGGCCTCACCACGCCTGGCGAGGCGGCGCTCGACTGGGCGGTGAAGATGGACAAGCCCTTCTTCGTCGGTCAGCGCAGCCTGCAGGCCATCGCCGGCAAGCCGCGCCGCCAGCAACTGGTGGGTTTCATGCTGCCCGCCGGGCATGCAGGCGACGCGCCGAAGGAATGCCATCTGGTGATCGAAAACGGCGACATTGCCGGCCGCGTCACCAGCATCGCCTGGTCGCCGTCGCTGTCTCGTCACATCGGGCTTGCTTACGTGCAGCCGGGCATGGCCGCGGTAGGCCATACCTTCACGATTCGTCTCTCGGATGGATCGCTGGTCACCGCCGAAGTGGTGAAGACGCCTTTCTACGACCCCGACAACCTGCGCCAGAAAGAAACGACATGAGCGCGATCACTTTTGAAAACGTCTCGCGCACGCCGCGCGCCGGGGTCAAGGGCCCGGGCGCCGCAGCCTGGCTCGCCGCCCTCGACGTGCCGGTGCCGCGCGCGCCCAACAGCTGGCTGCCGCTGCCAGGCGGGCTTATCGCGCGCCTGGGCCTCACTGAATTCCTCGTCGAGGGATCGGAGGCTGCGAAGCTCGCCGCACCGCTCGCGCCCGGTGTCTATCCGGTACTGCGCCAGGACACGGCGCTGGTTCTGAAAGGCGCGCGCCTCAACGAGCTGCTGCTGGAAACCTGCAGCGTCGACTTCAGCGCGCTCGATCTGGCTGCGCGTCCGGTGGTACTGACCTCGATGGTCGGCGTCGGCGTCACCGTCATTCCGGGTGAAGAAGACGGCATGCCGTGTTGCCGTATCTGGTGCGACGGCACCTACGGCGAATGGTTTTTCGAAACGCTGACCGGCGTCACCGGCGAACTTGCGCAATCCAGTCATTCATACAATCAGGGGGCCACACCATGAATCTTGCAGAAGCCAGGAAGTTTCTCGCAAAAAACAACGTCAAGTCCGTGCTGGCCCAGTTCGTGGATATTCACGGCACGGCCAAGGCCAAGTCGGTGCCGGCCTCGCACTTCGAGGACATCCTCAACACCGGCGCCGGCTTTGCCGGCTTCGCGGTGTGGGGGCTGGGCATCGAGCCGCACGGGCCCGACTACATGGCCGTCGGCGATCTTTCCACGCTCTCGCTGGTGCCGTGGCAGCCCGGCTACGCGCGCATCGTCTGCGACGGCCACGTGCACGGCAAGCCCTGGGATTTTGATGCGCGCGTCACGCTGAAGAAGCAGATCGCTCGGCTGGACAAACTGGGCATGACCCTGATGACCGGTCTCGAACCCGAGTTCTCGCTGCTCAAGCGCAGCGTGACGGGCAAGATCGTGCCATGCGAGGACAGCGACACCCTGGCCAAGCCCTGCTACGACTACAAGGGACTGTCGCGCTCGCGCGCCTTCCTCGACAAGCTGGTGGATAGCCTGGTCGCGGTCGGCATCGACGTCTACCAGGTCGACCACGAGGACGCCAACGGCCAGTTCGAGATCAACTACACCTACGCCGATTGCCTGACTTCGTGCGACCACTACATCTTCTTCAAGATGGCGGCCGCCGAGATCGCCAGCGAGATGGGCCTGATCTGCTCCTTCATGCCCAAGCCCTTCGCCAACCGTCCGGGCAATGGCATGCACATGCACATGAGCCTGTCGGACGGCAAGAAGAACCTGTTCCTCGACAAGAAGGACAAACGCGGACTCGATCTTTCGCCGCTGGCCTACCAGTTCGCCGCGGGCCTGCTCAAGCACGGTCCGGCACTGGCTGCAATTTGCGCGCCGACGGTGAACTCCTACAAGCGCCTGGTCGTCGGCCGCTCGCTGACCGGCGCGACCTGGGCGCCAGCCTACATCAGCTACGGCGACAACAACCGCTCGTCGATGGTGCGCATCCCCGGCGGCCGCCTCGAGCTGCGCCTGCCCGACGGTGCATGCAATCCCTATCTCGCCACCGCCGCGGTGATCGCCGCCGGCCTCGACGGCATCGAGCACACGCTCGACCCGGGCGAGCCGCACAACATGAATCTCTACGAACTCTCCGACGCCGAGCTGAAGAAGGAAAAGATTTCCATCCTGCCGCAGAACCTGCACGAGGCGCTCACCGCGCTGGAGAAGGACAAGGTGATCCGCGACGCGCTCGGTCCTGTAGCCGACGAGTTCCTCAAGCTCAAGCACATGGAGTGGGTCGAGTACATGCGCCATGTCTCGGAGTGGGAAGTCGACAGCTATCTGGAATTTTTCTGAAAGGACGCAGCGATGTGTGGAATTGTTGGATTGCTGGTGAAGAAACCGGCGCTGAGATCCCGCCTCGGCGAGCTGATGGTACCGATGCTGATCGGCATGACCGAGCGCGGCCCCGATTCGGCCGGTCTCGCCGTGTTCACCGAGCCGCTGGCTGAGAACGCGCGCAAGATCAGCCTATACTCCGGCATGTGCGAGGAAGGTGCGGACTTCAACTGGCTCGGCCTCGGCCATGAACTGAAGGAACACCTTGGCATTGATGCCACGCTGGCGTCGCAGGGCAACCACGCCATCCTCACCGCCGCCATCGCGCCGGAACCGGTCAAGCGCTGGATCAAGGAGCGTTATCCCAAGCTGCACATCCTCTCCACCGGCCGCGCGATCGATCTCTACAAGGACATCGGCACGCCGGCCGAGGTGGCCGCGCGCTATGCCTTCAGTGGGCTGGCCGGCAGCCATCTGGTCGGCCACACGCGGATGGCAACCGAATCGGCAGTGACGCCGGACCGCGCCCACCCGTTCACTGCCGGCGAGGATTTCTGTCTGGTGCACAACGGCTCGCTGTCGAACCCCTACGGCGTACGCCGCATGCTGGAGCCGCATGGCATCCGCTTCGAAACCGACAACGACACCGAGGCCGCCTGCCGCTTCCTCGAATGGCGACTGCGCGAAGGCGACGATCTGGAAACCGCGTTGCAGAAAGGCTTCGAGGCACTCGACGGCTTCTACACCTTCCTCATGGGCACCGCCGACAAGCTGGCCCTGATCCGCGACCCCTTCGCCTGCAAGCCGGCGGTGGTGGCGGAAACCGACGACTACGTGGCGATCGCCTCCGAATTCCGTTCGCTGGCGCATCTGCCGGACATCAAGCATGCCACGGTGTTCGAGCCGGCCCCTGAGGAGATGTACGTATGGAACGCATGAGCTTCGACCTCGCCCAGGTTCCGCTGCGCGAGGTAAATACTTTTCTTCACAAGGACGCGCCATCCAGGGGCGCTCTCCAGGTCGTGGTGACGAATCCGGACGGCGCGCACAATATCGCGGTCGGCCTCGATTGTCCGGTCGAAGTCGAGGTCCACGGTCACGCCGGCTACTACGCCGGGGGCATGAACAAGACCGGCACGGTCACGATCTTCGGCAGCGCCGGCACCGGCGTGGCCGAGAACATGATGTCCGGCCGCGTTCACGTCAAGGGCTTCGCCTCCAACGGTGCCGGCGCCTCGATGCACGGCGGCCTCCTGGTGATCGACGGCGACGCCGGCCTGCGCTGCGGCATCTCCCTGAAGGGCGGCGACATCGTCGTCGGCGGTTCGGTCGGCAGCTTTTCCGCCTTCATGGCGCAGGCCGGACGCATGGTGATCTGCGGCGACGCCGGCGACGCGCTCGGCGATTCGCTGTACGAGGCAGTGCTTTATGTGAAGGGCAACATCAAGTCGCTCGGTGCCGACGCACAGATCGAGCCGATGAGCGAGGCCGACTACGCCACCGTCAGCGAACTGCTGGCCGCATCGGGCATGCAGCACGACCCGCACGACTTCAAGCGCGTGGCCTCGGCCCGCAGCCTTTATCACTGGAACGCCGACGCGGATCAGGAGTACTGACATGAGCAGCAACGACCACCCCAAGACCATCGCCAAAGAGGCGTCCTTCGGCTACGACCGCAAGACCATCGATTACATCCGCAACGCCGCGGCGCCCGGCCTCTACGTAAGCCGCGGCATGGGCGCCAAGCGCCTGCTTCCGAATTTCGACGACCTGGTCTTCCTCGGCGCCTCGCTGTCGCGCTACCCGCTCGAGGGCTACCGCGAGAAGTGCTCGACCAGGACCGTGCTCGGCACGCGCTTCGCGACCAAGCCGATCGAACTCGAGATCCCGATCACCATCGCCGGCATGAGCTTCGGCTCGCTGTCCGCCAACGTGAAGGAAGCGCTCGGCCGCGCGGCGAGCGAGGTCGGCACCTCGACCACCACCGGCGACGGCGGCATGACGCAGGAGGAGCGGCAGTCGTCGAAGACCCTGGTCTACCAGTGCCTGCCCTCGCGCTACGGTTTCAACCCGGACGACGTGCGCCGTGCCGACGCCATCGAGGTGGTGATCGGCCAGGGCGCCAAGCCGGGCGGCGGCGGCATGCTGCTGGGACAGAAGGTGTCGCCACGCGTCGCTGCCATGCGCACGCTGCCGGCCGGCATCGATCAGCGCTCGGCCTGCCGCCATCCTGACTGGACCGGCCCGGACGACCTGGCGATCAAGATCCAGGAACTGCGCGAGCTGACCGACTGGGAGAAGCCCATCTACGTCAAGGTCGGCGCCACCCGTACCTTCAACGACGTCAAGCTCGCGGTCCATTCCGGTGCCGACGTCGTGGTGGTCGACGGCATGCAGGGCGGCACTGCGGCGACGCAGACCTGCTTCATCGAGCACGTCGGCATCCCCACCCTGGCAGCGCTGCGCCAGGCGGTCGACGCGCTGGAAGACCTCGACATGAAGGGCAAGGTACAGCTCATCGTCTCCGGCGGCATCCGCAGCGGCCCCGACGTCGCCAAGGCGCTGGCGATGGGGGCCGATGCCGTGTCGATCGGCCAGGGCGTGCTGATCGCGCTGGGATGCAACCACGACAGTTATTACCAGGGCGGTGCTCACCACGACGCCACAGCAGATTACGCTGCCCTTGGCACCGCGCCCGGCTACTGCCACCACTGCCACACCGGCAAGTGCCCGGTCGGCATCACCACGCAGGACGCCGTGCTGGAGCAGCGGCTGACGCCCGAGGTCGGCGCGCGGCACCTGAAGAACTACCTGAAGACGCTCAACATGGAGCTCACCACCATCGCGCGCGCCTGCGGCAAGCAGAACGTCCACCACCTCGAGCGCGAGGACCTGGTGGCCCTGACGCTGGAAGCAGCGGCGATGGCGCGGGTGCCGCTGGCGGGAACGAGCTGGATACCGGGTGTTTCCGGTTTGTAGTGGCACCTGTCAACCCGATGTAAAACGGCCAGTCGGCGGCGAACCCGGTCCGGCACCGGCTGGCTCGGCAGATCGGGTTTCTATTGGTTTTTCCTCCCACCGATGGTGGAGCGCCTGGATCAGGCCGCACACCTTGATGCCTCGCATTTTTAAACCTGGACACGCCTGGGCGCATGGCAAACCGGTCGTCCATGGGGGGGCTGTGCCATGCCTGACGCCGTGCTGAAAACACAAGCCCCGTGCCCCGGATCTGCGCGCCATTGCAATTGCGCCTGTATCGATCCGTTTGTGAGTCTAGAATAAGCTGACATACGGGAAATCATGGAAGGCGGGGGATGCTGTCCGATGGGGTTGAAAAAGGCCTGCCTGGAATGGCCTTCCTGTCGGGCGAGGCGGGGTCGATTGTTGAGCACATGCTCAACGGTATGGCCTGCTGCAGAGTGTTGTTCGAAGACGGGCAAGCCTGCGACTTCGTTTTTCTCTATACCAACCCGGCCTTTGAATCTTTGACCAGGCTTGCAGGCGTGGTCGGCAAGCGCGTCACCGAGGTCATCCCGGGTATTCGTGAATCCAACCCCCTGCTGTTCGATATCTTTGGCCGTGTCGCCGCAGGCGGGGGGGCGGAGAAATTTGAAACCCATGTCGAGGCGCTCGGCGTGTGGTTCTCGATCTCGGTCTACAGCCCCAAGTCCGAACATTTCGTTGCCGTGTTCGATGCCGTCACCGAGCACAAGCAGGCGGAACAGGCGCTCTTGCGGGCCAACGAGCGGCTGTCTCTGGCTCAACGCACTGCGGGCGCGGGGGTCTGGGACTGGGATATCGTCAACGGAAAACTCGAGTGGTCGGACGAATTCTTCGACCTGTTCGGACTGGATCCCGCCACTGTCCATGAAGGCGCCACCTTCGAGGCATGGAGAAAGACCGTGCATCCGGATGATCTGCACAGGGCTGAAGAGGTCATCATGGCCTCCATCCGGGATCACGCGCCCCTGTTCAACGAATATCGGATCGTATTGCCGAACGGGGCGGTACGCTGGATCGATGCGTTCGGCGACACCACCTATGACGAGCACGGCAATGCACAGCGCATGATCGGCATCTGCATCGACACGACCGCACGCAAGCAGGCCGAAGCGCAGATAGATTTTCTTGCCCATCACGATCACCTGACCAGACTGCCCAATCGTTTCGTGGCGAAGGAACGGCTGAAGATGGCCATGGCCTATGCCGACCGCGCCGACGAAAACGTTGCGCTGCTGTTTCTGGATCTGGACAGCTTCAAGGCGATCAACGACTCCCTGGGGCACAACATCGGCGATTTGCTGCTGGTCGAGGTTGCAAGGCGCCTGCAAGCCTGCCTGCGGGAAACGGACACGGTCAGCCGGCAGGGCGGCGACGAATTTCTGATCATCCTTACGCATATCCTGGACCTGGATGCCGTGACGGGGAGTGCGGCGAAGATAGTCGATGCCCTGGCAGCGCCCTGCGAGATCGAGGGCCATGCACTGGAGGTGACCGTCTCGGTCGGGATCGCGGTCTACCCCAACGATGCCCAGGATACGGACACGCTGATGCAGCGTGCCGATACCGCCATGTACCATGCCAAGAGCACGGGCGGAAATGATTACACCTTCTTCAACGAGCAGATGAACGAGGCCGTGGCCGCCGCGCTCGCCATCCGGGGTGAATTGCGTCAGGCGCTGGCTGGCGGGGAGTTCGTGCTGCATTACCAGCCGCAGATCGACCTTGCCAGCGGGCGCGTCGTCGGCGTCGAGGCGCTGCTGCGCTGGCACTCTCCCAAACGTGGCCTGGTGCTGCCGGAGGAATTCATTTCCATCGCCGAGGACTGTGGACTCATCGTGCCCATCGGCGACTGGGTTCTGCAGGAGGCCTGTCGCCAGGGCATGCGCTGGCAGCAGGCCGGGCTGCCCGAGCTGACCATTGCCGTGAATCTGTCGGCACTGCAGCTCCGGCGCGGGAACCTGCAGCAGTCTGTCGTGCAGGCCCTGACTGCATCCGGATTCGATCCGGTCCGGCTCGAGCTCGAGCTGACCGAATCCATCCTGATCATGGAGGCCGAATATGCACGGGACACCGTCCGGCATCTCAAGAGCCTGGGCATTCGCTTTGCGATCGACGATTTCGGGACTGGCTATTCCAGTCTTGCCTACCTGAAGCGTTTTCCGATCGACAAACTGAAGATCGCCCAAACCTTCGTCCGGGACATGGATACCAATGCGGAGGATGCCGCTATCGTCCAAGCCATCATCCAGATGGCTCGTGCGCTCAACCTCAGAATCATCGCCGAGGGCATCGAATCAGAAGCCTCGATTGCGCATCTCCGCCTGCTTCATTGCGACGAAGTCCAGGGGGACTACTACGCGAAGCCGCTTCCTGCAGATGAGTTCGAGCGCTATGCGCGGGCTGCGGCCAGAAAATAATCGGTTTCAAACTGGACGGCGCCCGGTGCGCGACATGCCTGGCAAGCGGACGGTCTCCAGTTCGACTGCATGCCGGTCAACATCCCGGTCGTGCAGCTGGCGCAACCGGGTTTTCCCGAACGCGTCATGGCGTTGCTGCAGGAAACCGGCATTCCCGGCTTCCAGCGCAGATCGACCCGACGACGAGCCCTGTTCTCAGAGCGAGGGGCCGAGACGCCAGTCCAGGATCATCCAGCGCCGCGCGTTGTCGCCTTCGACGGCGAGTTGATGGCCGTGGCGCTGGAGGGTGCGGGGACGCATGAAGCGCTGCCCTTCGCGGAAAGGCAGCGTGGAATGTTCGATGCGTCCGGGCGCGGGACCGTTCAGGTAGCCGAAACTGATCTCCATGTTCAGCCAGTCGAGCAATTGCGCGCGGGAGGGGCGGACCTCGGCGACAAGACCGGCCAGGTCGACCACGCTGTGACGCTGGACGGTGGGCAGGGGATGGGGGCGGGCCCGCACGTAGATGAAGCAGTCACCCGCGACGAAGAGCCAGGCCGGGCAAGCCGGCAATTCACCGGCTTCCACCAGCAACTCGAGCGCGGCCGTGCCGCCCCGGCTCTCGGGTAGACGCGCCCAGTTTTCCAGATAGTCCGCTTCGATGCCGGTTTCGGTTACGCGCTCGCCGTCGAAGGCCATGCGGCCGATATCGCGGCTGCCGCTGGCGGGCTGGAAATCCATCTGCCGATGCCAGATGCAGCGGTCGCCGTCTACCTGGGTGACACCGCAGAACCCCTGCTGGGTGGCGAGCCAGGCCAGTTGGGCGTCATCGCAATGGGCCAGGCTGTTCACGCCGGAAAAATCCGGCCGGTCGGCGGGAATGCGCAGATCGGCGTGCCAGCGCGGGGTTTGCAGCCACAACACCTGGCTGCGCGTATCGAGCAGCGTGGGAGTTTCGAGCCGGGTGCGACGCCAGACCCCAAGATAGGCATCGGGAACAGGCGCAGGCTGGTCCGCCGTGTCGTCCGGATTGAAGCGGATGCGGGCCGTCATTCGATGTCCTGCGACCCGCACCCGCACCCATCCGTCCCCCGTGCCAGTGCATCCCGTTCGGCCTGGCAGTCGCCAGCGCATCCCGTTCGGCCGCACAGCAGGGCTTCCATTTGCGCTGCCGGAACCGGGCGGCTGAAGTAGTAGCCCTGGAGCTCGTCGCAGCGGTGGTGCTGCAGGAATTCCAGATGCGCGCGGGTTTCCACGCCTTCGGCCACCACCTTCAGCCCGAGCGCGTGGCCAAGGGTGATGATGGCGCGCACGATGGCCGCATCGTCGGGGTCGGTGTCGATGTCGCGCACGAAGCTCTTGTCCACCTTGAGGCGGTCGACGGGAAAGCGCTTGAGGTAGCTCAGGCTCGAATAGCCGGTGCCGAAGTCGTCCACTGCGATGTCGACGCCCAGCGCTTTCAGGGATTGCATGGCGACGTTGATGCGTTCGGCGTCGTGCATGACAAAGGATTCGGTCAGCTCCAGTTCCAGGCAGGCGGGCGGCAGATTCGCCTGCTGCAGCGCATCGGCTACCGAAGCGACCAGCCCGGCGTGGCGGAACTGGATCGGTGAGAGATTCACCGAGAGGGTGATGGACGGCAGCCCCGCCCGCTGCCAGGCACTGTTCTGCCGGCAGGCCTCGCGCAGGATCCATTGTCCGATCGGGATGATGAGTCCGGTTTCCTCGGCGATCGAGATGAAGCTGTCGGGCGGAATGATGCCCTTGCCGGGACAGTCCCAGCGAATCAGCGCTTCGGCGCCGACGATGCGGCCGCTGGCGACGTCGATGCGCGGCTGGTAATAGACACGGAATTCGTCGCGCTCCAGCGCGTGGCGCAGGCTGTTTTCCAGTTCCAGCCGTTCGCTGATGGCCAGATTCAGTTCGGGCGTGTAGAAGTGGTAGGTGCCGCGGCCGGATGCCTTGGCCTTGTACATGGCGGCATCGGCACTGCGCAGCAGCGCGTCGGGATCGGTGCCGTCCTGCGGATAGCAGCTGATGCCGATGCTGCAACTCTGCCCGTATTCCTGGCCATGGTGTACCCATGGCTGCGAAATGGATTCCAGCAGGCGGCTGATGACCGCGATGATTTCCTGGTCGCTGTCCTGCTCGGTCAGCACAATGACGAATTCGTCTCCGCCCTGACGCGCCACGCAGTCGTTGCTGCGGATGCAGGACGAGAGCCGTGCCGCGATTTCCAGCAGCAGGCTGTCGCCGACGTGATGGCCGAGGCTGTCGTTGATCAGCTTGAAGTGATCGAGGTCGACGAAGACCACCGCCACCAGCTTGCCGTCGCGCTGTGCCTTGACGATGGCCTGATCGATGCGGTCGCGCAACAGGGAACGGTTGGGCAGTCCGGTCAGGCTGTCGTGGCTGGCCTGATGCTCAAGCTCGGCCTCATACTGCTTGCGCTCGGTGATGTCGACCACGGTGCCCTCGAAGAACTGCACGACACCGTCGGCGTTTTTCACCGCGCGCGCATTCTCGGAAATCCAGATGATGCTGCCGTCCAGCCGGTGGACCTGCGACTCGAAGTTGTGCACCACCCCCTGCGCCTGCATCTGGCGAACGAATTCAGCGCGCCGCTCGGGTGATACATACAACTGGTTCTGGATGTCGTGCAGGTGTTCGATCAGGTCGCCCGCCGACGCGTGGCCGTAGATGCGCGCGAGCGCCGGGTTGGCGTTGAGATAACGGCCTTTCGGCGTGGTCTGGAAGATGCCTTCGGTGGCGTTTTCGAAAATGCTGCTGTAGCGACGGACGGCCTCGCGCAGCGCCTCGTTGACGGCCATGCGCTCGGAGATGTCCTGGATGAAACCCTCGATCCAGGCCAGCTGGCCTTGCTTGTCGTGCAAGCCGACGCCGCGCTCCAGTACCCAGCGAATGCGCCCATCGGCACGCCGGATGCGATATTCCACGTCGAACGCTTCGTTGGCCTCGAGGGCGGTGCGGATCGTACGGTTGACGCGTTCGCGGTCTTCCGGCAGCGTGATCTGGTCGTAGGACACACGGTTGTTGAATACCAGTTCATCGGTGCGGTAGCCGGTCAGCTTGAGACAGCCGTCGCTGACGAATTCCATGGTCCAGATCGCATCGATGCGGCAGCGGTAGATCATGCCGACCAGGTTGTCGGTGATGGTGGTGAGCAGGCGCGTGACGTCGAGCGGAGCGTCAGTCTCCGCCGTAGCCGGATCGGCAAGCTGGATGTGCGTCTGCCTATCCATGAAATTCGGGGAAACGCCGCAGGGTGCGCCAGAAAGCCAGGTCGTGGTTGGGCCACAGGTCGGCTTTTTCCTGCTGCGCCAGCTGCTTCAGCTTGCGGATGCTGGCCAGCGCCTGTGCCTCGCCGTCCTGCCAGCACAAGCCGGGGGCAATTTCGTCCTGCAGGTTTTCCGCGAGGTCGGCGGCGTCGCCGCACAGGATGACGGGCGGGCCCTTCGGCAATTCGATGAACAGCGACATGTGACCGGCCGTGTGGCCGGGGCTGGCGACGGCGCGCACACCGGGCACCAGTTCGTATTCGCCCTGCTGCACCTTCCAGTTGTCGATGCCGGCGAGATCGTCGGCGAACACTGCGACGTCGAGGCCGGAACGCGCGGCGTCGAGCTCGGCCTGCTGCACGTGCACCTCGGCGCCACAGACGTCGCACAGCCCGCCGGCGTGGTCGAAGTGCAGGTGGCCGACGAACACCACGTCGACGTCGGCGGACGTCAGACCCAGCCGTTCCAGATGATGCGGAATGCGGTCTTCCTCGCGCATCTCGGGCGGACCGAAAGGGAAGGTCTCGGGGTCGTAGTAGCGGTCGCGCAGCGCCGGGTCGGCGATCTTGGCGTAGTCGCAGCCGACGTCGTAGAGAATGCGGCCGTTCCGGGTTTCGATCAGGTAGGCGAGGATCGGCGCCTCGATGATCTCGCCGTGGCCGCGATTGCGGGTGGAGAGCGATTTGTCGTATTTGTGCAGGCCGGTGAGCAGCGGCCACAGACGCAGCACCTGGGTCATGGCGCCGCCTCCCGGGCCTGCTCCAGTTCGGCGACCAGCGCGCCGCTGTCGGCGACCCGGCCGAACACGCCGCCCTCCACCGCCACCATCTGCAGGGCGGCGGTGTGCAGGTGCGGGTACGCGGACCCGCAGGCGTCGGTGGCCAGCACGCAGCAATAGCCGCGATCGACTGCCTCGCGCAGGGTCGAATGCACGCAGACTTCGGTGGTGACGCCGCCGAGGATGAGATGCTCGATGCCGCGGTTCTGCAGGACTTGCGCGAGATCGGTCTGGTGGAAGGCGCCATAGCCGGGTTTGTCGATCACTATTTCGCCGGGCAGCGGCTGCAATTCATCGATGAAGTCGTGGCCGAACTCGCCGCGCACCAGCAGGCGACCGAGCGGGCCGGCGCTGCCGATCTCGGCGCCCGCGGCGCGGCTGCGCGCCAGCTTGGCGGGCGGACAGTCCGCCAGGTCGGGGCGGTGTCCTTCGCGCGTGTGCACCACCAGCATGCCGAGCCGGCGCGCAACGCCCAGCAGCTTGCGCATGGCCTGGATGGGATGGCGCAGGGCGTCGATGTCCATGCCGGCCGCGGCGGCGTAGCCGCCGTGATCGAGGAAGTCGCGCTGCATGTCGATGACCAGAAGCGCGGTGCGGTCAGGGCTCATGCGCGGGCTCCCGTCGATTCGGTCAGCGCTTCGATCACCGCCGCAGTCAGGATGAGCGCGCCGCCGAGGGCTTCCTGCAGCGACAGCGCCTCGCCGCCGACAAGCACGGCGGACACCACACCCACCACCAGTTCGGCCAGCAGCAGAATGGCGGCCTTGCCGGCGTCGAGTCGGGCGACACCATAGAAGGTGGCGAGCGTGCCGGGCAGCACCCAGAGCAGCGCCAGCGCCACCAGCGCGAGCAGGTGCGGTGCGCCGAGCGCAGGCACCGGCTGGTCGTTCCAGCTCATGAAGCCGAGCGAGATCAGCGCGCAGCCGGCGAATACCGCCACCGCGCGCGCCGCATCGGGCAGGCCGTGGCCGGCGCGGATGGCGACATTGTTCAGCGCAAAGGCAAGCCCCGAGGACAGCGCCAGCAGGTCGATGGCAGTCAGCGGTGCGGCGAGAATGTCCGGGCCGCCGAGGGTGAAGGCCAGCCCGGCCAGCGCCAGACCCAGTGCGGTCAGGCGCAGGCGGGTGAAGGCTTCGCCGAGAAACAACCGCGCGGCGAGGATGGTCCACACCGGTGCCAGATAGAACAGCAGCAGCACCCTCACCACGCTGCCTTAGGTGAGCGACGTGGCAAAGGAGGCATTGGCCCAGCCGCCCAGCAGCGCGATGAGCAGCAGCAGGCCGGTCTGGCTGAGCCGCGGGGGGGTGCGCAGCGCCCACGGCAGCAGTGCCAGCGCCGGCAGGCCGTAGGCCACCGCCAGCACGAAGCTGCCGTGGAAGCCGACGGCATTCAGCTACTTCAGCGGCCCCAAAAACACTCCCCACACCACGCCGCC
>JAIBFE010000389.1 GCA_019459705.1 Thiobacillus sp.
GCCAAGGAGATCAAGGCCCTGATCGAGGATTCGGTCGGCAAGGTCGACGCCGGCGGCAAGCTGGTGGACGAAGCCGGCAAGACCATGGACGAGATCGTCACCTCGGTCAAGCGCGTCACCGACATCATGAGCGAGATTGCCGCGGCGAGCCAGGAGCAGAGTTCCGGTATCGAGCAGGTCAACCAGGCCGTTACCCAGATGGATGATATGACCCAGCAGAACGCTGCCCTGGTCGAGCAGGCTGCGGCTGCGGCCGAGAGCCTGCAGGATCAGGCGGCGAAGCTGGCCGAGGCGGTGAGCGTGTTCAGGCTGGAGAGTGGTGCCTACAGTTCACGTCCCGAGCTGCCGGTTCTTAAGGATGTCGTGACGGCCTTGCCGACCATGCGGAAGACCCGGCCGAAAGCGGTTCCGGCCCCGGTTACTCGTCCAAAGAAGCTGGCCGCTGGAGGCAGCTCTAACGACGAGTGGGAAGAGTTCTAAGCGGTTGTAAGGTCGAGGATGTTTGACGCGACGACGCCATGGCATTCCGTTCCGGCGTGGTAACCGGCAATCTGTCATTCAAGCGGGGCTAGGTTTTCCTGCCCCCTTCACCTGGATACACGCGCTCGGCAAGCTTGAGCGCGCTTCCGCCCTCATGCCGGGCTGGATATCCCCCCCCCGGGCTTATTGGCCACCTTTTTTGCACCTGTCTGACATGAGCATCTGGCTCGATTTGTGCTCCATGACCCTTCAGTCGTTCTGTCTGATGCCGATTCGAAAAGTAAGGGAATTCACGTTGGACGACGTAGTGATTTCCATCAAGGGAGGTTGCCGCGCTTCTGGTGCTGAAGGATGCCGTAACGGCCTTGCCGATTCGGGAGGGCCGGCCCAAGGCGGTTCCGGTCGCGAAGACGAAGAAGCGGGCAGCCGCCGGTGGCGGCAAAGAAGAATGGATAGCGTTTTAGGGATGTCTTGAGCGACGGCCCGTTATGGCGGCGCAGTGGGATATGTCTTGGGATCACATGTCAGTCTGACTGTGGTGTGTGCGGTGTGAAGTTTTGAATTTTTTTGATTAAAGGAACATGTAATGAAATTGATGAAAGCTGGAATGGCAATGATGGCGATGGTGGCTGTGACGCTGTCGGGCGCTGCGGTAGCGGAGACTCCCCTGGCGACTATCGCGGCACTTGATGCAAGGCTTGCCAAGATTGGCGAA
>JAIBFE010000303.1 GCA_019459705.1 Thiobacillus sp.
CGCGACGCGCGCATCGTCGCGCTCGGCACCCAGCCCGCGCTGGCGGCGCACGAACTCCCCACCCCGCTCGCCACCATCCCCACCACCGCGCACCAACGCGCCGCCGAATTCGCCAACGACCCCGAGATCGGCGACGACTGCCGCCTGCTCGAGCGGCAGGCGCAGGCGTGCAAGCAGATCCTCACCCAGCTCGCCGCACGCGCGCAGGACACGCCGCCGGTCGCGCAACCGCTCGATGCCTGGCTGAACGCGGTCATCGAGCGCTGGCAGGTGCTGCGCCCAGACGCACGCATCACCGTGCAGCGGCCTGCCGACGACCGCGACTTCAGCGCACCCGACGGGCTCGAACAAGCCATCCTCAACGTGCTGAACAATGCCGCCGACGCCACGCCCGAAGCCGTCGAGCTCAGCGCCGACACCACTACCGATGCGCTCGTCATCGACATCGCCGACCGCGGCCCGGGTTTCACCCCGGAACAGAAAGCGCAGGCCGGCCGCGTGCTGTTCAGCGGCAAGCCGGGACGCGGCTGGGGCATGGGCCTGGCGCTCACGCACGCCACGCTGGAACGCGTCGGCGGCAGCCTTACCCTGACCGAACGCGACGGCGGCGGCACCCGCGTGCGCATCCGTTTGCCCTGGAGCCCATCCGAATGAATGCTGCTGCAATGAAACTGCTGATCGTCGAGGACGATGCCGATTTTGCCGCGGTCCTGGCTCGCGCCATGACGAAACGCGGCTTCGAGGTCGCGCTGGCACATAACGCCAGCGAAGCCCGTGCCGTAGCGGAAGCCTTCGCCCCCAGCCATGCCATCGTCGACCTCAAGCTGCCCGGCGAATCGGGACTGAAAGTCGTCGAGCAGCTGGCCGCACGCAGTCCTGTCCCCGCCATCGTCGTGCTCACCGGCTACGCCAGCATCGCCACCGCAGTCGAGGCAGTGCGGCTGGGCGCGCGGCATTACCTGGCGAAACCGGCGGATGCCGACGAAATCCTCGCCGCGCTGCTGCGCGACCAGCCCGATGCGGCCCTGGAAGTCAGTCCCGAGCCCCTGTCGGTGGCGCGGCTGGAATGGGAGCACATCCAGAAAGTGCTGAACGAGCACGACGGCAACATCTCGGCCACCGCACGCGCGCTGAAAATGCATCGCCGCACGCTGCAGCGCAAACTCGACAAGCGTCCGCCGAAAGCGGATTGATCGGGCGGAACTTCGTCGGTTTCAGACCAGTCTCCTCGCATGTCTTGTTCGAGGAAACCCACCCCCCATGAATGCGAAATCCCTGCTCGACCAGCTGTTGAGTTCCGGCCAGTCCGTACTCTCCACCACCCTCGGCAATCAGGCGCCCCCCGACGGCGCGCCCGGCAAGCCCGGCTACGCCAACTTCGGCACCGGCATGCTGGCAGGCGGCGTGCTGGGGCTGCTGCTGGGCGATAAGCGGGTACGCAAGTTCGGCGGCAAGGCGCTCGCCTACGGTGGCGCCGCGGCGCTCGGTGCACTGGCGTTCCGCGCCTACAGCAACTGGCAGCAGCAGAAGGCTGCCGCACCTGCCACCGCACCCCAACCCGCGCAATTCCTGCCGGCGCCGGCCTCCGAAGACCACAGCCGTGCCGTGCTGAAGGCGCTGATTGCCGCGGCCAAGTCGGATGGCCATATCGACGCGCGGGAGCGCGGCCTGATTGATGAGAAACTGGCTTCGCTCGCCGACGATCCCGCGCTGCGCAGCTGGATCGACCATGAAGTATCGCGCCCGCTTGACCCCGCCGACGTCGCCTCCGCAGCGGGCTCGATGGAAGTCGCGAGCGAGATATATCTGGTGAGCGTACTCGCGGTCGACACCGAGAGTTTCATGGAGCGCGCCTACCTCGACGCGCTGGCGGCTCAGCTCAAGCTGCCGCCCGACCTCAGGACGCAGCTGGAAACCGAAGCGAGGCAGGCGCTCGCCGCAGCGTGAATACTCAGTGGCCGGCGCCCCAGTCGACCCATCCGAAGTAGGCGGTCATCAGCACCACGCCGCCGAACACGATGCGATACCAGGCGAACAGGGTGTAGTCGTGACGGCTGACGAACTTGATCAGCGTGCGCACCGCAATCAGAGCACTGATGAAAGCCGCGATGCCCCCCACCGCGAACAGCGGCACGTCGTGCACGTCGAACAGGCGCCAGTTCTTGTAGAGGTCGTAGGCCGTCGCGGCGAACATGGTGGGAATGGCGAGGAAGAACGAGAACTCCGCCGCGGCTTTTCTGGACAGGCCGAGGAACAGGCCGCCGATGATGGTCGCACCCGAGCGCGAGGTGCCGGGAATCATCGCCAGCGCCTGCGCGAAACCCACCGCCAGTGCGCGGCGCCAGTTGATGTCGTCCACGGTCGGCGTGCTGATCACATGCTTGCGCCGCTCCGCCCACAGGATCAGCACGCCGCCGATCACCAGCGCCGATGCCACCACGATGGGGTTGAACAGATAGCCCTTGATCTCCTTGTAGAACAGGAAGCCCAGCACCGCCGCCGGCAGGAAACCCGCCATCAGGTTGATCGCCAGCCGTCTTGAAGCCGGCTCGCTGTGCAGCGTCGTCGCCACATGCCCAAGCTTCGTCCGGTATTCCCACACCACCGCAAAAATCGCCGCCAGCTGGATGGCGATCATGAACACCTTCGCCTTTTCGCCGTTGAAGCCCAGCAGTTGCCCCGCCAGGATCAGGTGGCCGGTGCTGGAGATCGGCAGGAATTCAGTGACGCCTTCGACCAGGCCGAGGATGAGGGCATGCAGCAGCAGGGTGGGGTCGGTCATGGCGACGTGTCAGGAATAAAAAAAGGCGCGCCAACGGGGCGCGCCTGCGGATTATACGCGGGGCGGATGACGCCTTTTCGCTCACTGCCGGGGTGGCTACAGCACGAAGCATTCCCCGGCCAGGCATCCGGCCACCCGGTTGCGACCCTGCTGCTTGGCCTGGTACAGGCACTCATCGGCCGAGGCAATCAGCGCGTCCAGCGTAAGGTGGCGGCTTTCGTGCTGGGCAATGCCGAAACTCGCCGTCACCGCAGTATCGCCCGCGACGCGCATGTCCGCGATCGCCGCACGCAGCCTTTCCGCCAGCGCAACCGCTTCCGTCCGGGCAGTTTCAGGCAGGAACACGATGAATTCCTCGCCGCCCCAGCGCGCCAGCACGTCGCCCTGCCGGATCGACTGCCTGAGAATCTGCGCCGTGGCCTTCAGCACCTCGTCGCCGTGCGCGTGGCCATGGGCATCGTTGATCTGCTTGAAGCGGTCGATGTCGAGCAGCATCACCGAGGTCTCGTGCCGATGGCGAATCGCCTGGCTCCACAGCGGGCTGGTCTTGTCGTAGAAGGCGCGCCGGTTGTTCAGCCCCGTCAGCGGATCGAGCTGCGCCAGACGCTCGGCCCGCAGCCGCTCCTCCTGGCCGACACGGAACTGGTATCCCAGCGCCAGGGCGAGCAGCGTGGCGTCGAGCAGCATGCCGATTTCCACCGCGCGGAAGGTCCAGCTGTTGTGAGGGATGAAGCCCCAGGTGGACAGCGTCGTCAGCACGGCGCCCACCATGGCGGCAAAGGCGGCGATGAGGAAGTACTTGGCCGGCTTCTGGCCTGCGTGGACCGAGATGGCGCCCAGGGCCAGCATGATGAAGGTGAACAGGAAAGCGAACGTGAAGATGGCCAGCAGGGCGGCTTTCTGGCTGTCCAGCAGGAAAGCCGCCGCGAGCAGCACGCCGAATGCCACACAGAACGCGATGACCGCCTTGCGCGCCCGCGGGAAAAACACCCGCAGATCGAGAAAGCGGGTGGCGAACACGAGGCCGCTGACGCCATACAGAAACATCAGGACCGGGTTGGACCACTGCTGCCAGACCAGCGAATCGGGCCACAGCCAGGCGAAGCCATGGCCGGTATAGGCAGCGTTCATGGCCACGAACATCGCCAGATAGAGCGCGTAGTACAGGTAGCGCGTGCTGCGCAGGCTGAGGTAAAGAATGGCGTTGTAGGCCAGCAGCGCGAGCAGGAAACCGTACACGATGCCGTAGCTGAATTCCTGCTCCATCTGCCGGGCCCGCGATGCCTCCGGATTCAGCAGGTAGATCGGAACGACCATGGGATCGGGCGTTTCCACGCGAACGAACACATCGCTGACGCCCACCCCGAAAGCCTGGTCCAGCACGAAATACCGGCTCGCCACCGGGCGCTGCGCGAAGGCCAGCGTGTCGCCGAGGCGGTGGGCCGCGACGGTTTCGCCCCGATGGCGGACGTACACCTCGATACGGTCGAGCCAGGCGATTTCGATCGACAGTCTTTTTTGCACCGGTGCGGCGTCCGGGTTGTCCACCGCGAAATGAATCCACACCGGCCTGGCGCCGATGCCGAAATTCAGGACCGGACTTTTTCCGGGGGTGAATTTTCCTGCCTCATGGGCCGCCATCGCATCGGCCAGCTGGAGCCGGCCGTGCGGCTCCTGCAGAAAACGCGTGGACAGCCCGATGGCGGACGGGTGGTCCAGCGCGGTGGACAGGGACGCGGCGACGGCCGGCGCGCCGAGCAAAAAGACCAGCACGGCCGCGAAGCCGCCAAGCCGCCCGAACAATGTGCTCAGCAAATTCAGCCGCCGATTCTGTACTGAAGGAGGCGCGGTCAGACCTTGCGGTAGACCTCGGCGCCCTGCTTGACGAATTCGACCGCCTTCACTTCCATGCCCTTGGTCAGCGCATCGGCTTCGTTGAGGCCTTCCTTCGCCGCGTATTCGCGCACGTCCTGGGTGATTTTCATCGAGCAGAAGTGCGGGCCGCACATCGAGCAGAAGTGCGCGACCTTGGCCGATTCCTTGGGCAGCGTCTCGTCGTGGAAGGACTTGGCCTTGTCGGGGTCGAGACCGAGGTTGAACTGGTCGTCCCAGCGGAATTCGAAGCGTGCCTTGCTCAAGGCGTTGTCGCGGATCTGCGCGCCGGGGTGGCCCTTGGCGAGGTCCGCGGCGTGGGCGGCGAGCTTGTAGGTGATGATGCCTTCCTTGACGTCGTCCTTGTCCGGCAGGCCCAAATGTTCCTTGGGCGTCACGTAGCACAGCATCGCGGTGCCGTACCAGCCGATCATGGCGGCGCCGATGCCGGAGGTGATGTGGTCGTAGCCGGGCGCGATGTCGGTGGTGAGCGGGCCGAGGGTGTAGAACGGCGCCTCGGAGCAGGCCTCCAGCTGGATGTCCATGTTCTCCTTGATCAGCTGCATCGGCACGTGGCCGGGGCCTACGATCATCACCTGAACGTCGTGCTTCCACGCCACCTGGGTCAGCTCGCCGAGCGTGCGCAGTTCAGACAGCTGTGCCTCGTCGTTGGCGTCGTAGATCGAGCCGGGACGCAGGCCGTCGCCCAGCGAGAAGGCCACGTCGTAGGCCTTCATGATGTCGCAGATGTCCTCGAAGTGCGTGTAGAGGAAGCTCTCCTTGTGATGCGCGAGACACCACTTGGCCATGATCGAGCCGCCGCGCGAGACGATGCCGGTCAGGCGGTTGGCGGTCATCGGCACGTAGCGCAACAGCACGCCGGCGTGGATGGTGAAGTAGTCAACGCCCTGCTCGGCCTGCTCGATCAGCGTGTCGCGGAACATTTCCCAGGTGAGTTCTTCGGCCTTGCCGTCGACCTTTTCCAGCGCCTGGTAGATCGGCACGGTGCCGATGGGCACCGGGCTGTTGCGGATGATCCACTCTCGCGTCTCGTGGATGTTCTTGCCGGTAGAGAGATCCATCACGGTGTCGCCGCCCCAGCGGATCGCCCAGGTCATCTTCTCGACTTCTTCCTGGATGCTGGAGCCGAGCGCCGAGTTGCCGATGTTGGCGTTGATCTTCACCAGGAAATTGCGGCCGATGATCATCGGCTCGGATTCCGGGTGGTTGATGTTGTTGGGACCATGAGCGCCATGGATGGCGCGACATGAGCCTCCATGGACGGATTTACG
>JAIBFE010000011.1 GCA_019459705.1 Thiobacillus sp.
CTCGCCGCGCTCCGCCAGCACCTTGGCCAGAATCTCCTCGATGCCTTCGTGGCACGAGGCGCAGCCGCCGCCGGCCTTGGTGTAGTTGATGACGTCTTCCATCGTCGACAGGTTGTTGGCGCGCACCGTGTCTTCGATCAGCACCGCGTCAATGGCGAAGCATTTGCAGATCAGCGCGCCTTCCTCGTGATCGTCGCTCCACTCTTCGCCGCGATAGTTGGCGATCGCCGCCTGCAGCGCCTCGCGTCCCATCACCGAGCAGTGCATCTTCTCCGGCGGCAGGCCGTCCAGATAATCGGCGATGTCCTGGTTGCTGACCTTCAGCGCATCGTCCAGCTTCATGCCCTTGACGATTTCAGTCAGCGCCGACGACGACGCGATCGCCGAGCCGCAGCCGAAGGTCTGGAAGTGGGCCTCCTCGATGGTCTCCGTGTCCGGATCCACCTTCAGCATCAGGCGCAGCGCGTCACCGCACGAAATCGAGCCGACATCGCCCACCGCGTTGGCGTCAGGCAGCGGCCCGGCGTTGCGCGGCTGGAAGAAATGCTCCTTGACCTTGTCCGAGTAATCCCACATGGCTGTCTCCTGAACTTACGCAGAGAAGGAAGAACCGCACGCACAGCTGGCCGTCGCGTTGGGGTTCTCGAACTTGAAGCCGGAGCCGTTCAGGCTGTCGACGAAGTCCACCGTCACGCCGTCCAGCATCGGGGCGGAGAAGGGGTCGATCAGCAGCTTCACGCCGCCCACCGCCACTTCCACGTCGTCCTCGGCCTTGGCTTCTTCCAGCCGCATGCCGTACTGGAAGCCGGAACAGCCGCCGCCCGAAATCGAGATGCGCAGTCCCGCCACCGGCGTGTCGGAACCTTTGATGAATTTCTCTACAGCAGAGAGTGCGCTGGGGGTAAGAGTAAGCATGGTTTGCCTCCTGGCAGGGTGAAGGGATACACACCCTGGATATCGCAAGCCCCATGCCAGCCCGGCGGCAGACACCAAGCCCTTGTTTTATCGATTGAATGTTGTGGGCGCGCGCCCAACCCCCGTGTGCGGAACCCAACCGGACGGGGGGCTTGTCGGGTTTGCGACAACGCGCCTGCTGCAGGGCCGAAGAAAACCGCTTGGGAAATCAGCCGCTTGTCGGGTGCACCCGAAACGCCCGTCCCGGCGCGCCGCTTGCTAGGTAAGGAATAGGCCCGCGCAGCGTGCGCCGGCACCCCCGTACAAAGGAACCCATCATGGCCCGCATCGGCATATTTTTCGTCAGCAACACCGGCAACACCGGCAAGATGGCCTAGATGATCAAGAAGCGTTTTCCGGACGACGACCTGATGGCCGACCCGCTCAACTTCAACAAGGCCACGCCGGAACTCATCGCCGGCTACGACCACCTCATCCTCGGCACCCCCACCCTCGGCGAAGGCCTGCTGCCCGGCCTGGAGGCCGACTGCCAGCAAGAGAGCTGGGCCGAGTTCCTGCCCCGGCTCGCCGACGTCGACTTCAGCGGCAAGACCGTCGCCCTCTACGGCCTGGGCGACCAGGAAAAATACTCGGACAACTTCGCCGATGCCCTCGGCGAGCTATATGAATTCGTGAAAACGCGCGGCGCCAAAGTCGTGGGATTCTGGCCCACCGACGGCTACGATTTCATCGCGTCCAAGGCGGAAGTCGACGGCGAGTTCGTCGGCCTGGTGCAGGACCTGGATAACCAGAAGATGCTGCTGGAAGACAGGCTGGAAACCTGGCTGCTGCTGATTGCCAAGGAGTTCGGGCTGGTGCTGAAGTGAGATGCGGATTTGCCGGTCTGTAGCAGGGTGCGGAAAGGCGAGGCTGACGCATGTCCGCACCATTGCTGCGCTGCGGTTTTCCCCTCCTTGCGGTGCCGATGCTAACAAACGGACGGAATACCGCCTGTCTGATGTCACGGCATCCCTTTGTATCGAGCGCTTGATGTATTTGTAAGCATAAAACGCAGTTAGATCTTACAAATGGTGAGATCCGTGCATGGTGCAGGCCGCCATATTGTGGTGCGCGACGCGTAGGGTGTCGGGGGAGGTAACCGCGCGTGTAAAAATATTACAGTTATAAAACAATATGTTGTATTGTTTTTTCGGGCTGGCACATGACTTGCTAAATGTTCTCCGTCGCTGTTGATCCAACCGTATCAATTGTTAGGAGAAAACCATGTCTGAACAGTCTCACAAGGACAAACTTGCCGAGATCCTGGCTGCCGGGATGAACCGCCGCAGCTTCATGAAACTGATGGGGAGCGGAGCCGGGCTGGCGGCAGGCAGCGCCATCATGGGTGGCTCGCTGGTGCAAAGCGCCATGGCCGCAGCGCCCAAGCGGGGCGGCACCATCAAGCTGGCCTGGGTCGACGCGGTCGACACCCTCGATCCGCACTTCACCGCTTCGCTGGGCTCGGTGAAGATCATCAACAACGTCTTCAATGGTCTGCTCAAGGTGGCTTACGACGGCAAGAAGGTGTCCTTCGTGCCCGATCTGGCCGAGACCTGGGAGATGCCGGACGACAAGACCCATGTATTCAAGCTGCGCAAGGGCGTGAAATTCCACAACGGCGATCCCTGCGACGCCACCGCGGTGAAATGGAGCCTGGAGCGCGTCAAGGATCCCGCGGTCGGTTCGCCGCATGCGTGGAAGTTCGAGACGCTGGCTGGCATCGACATCGTCGACGAATCCACGATCCGCATGCGCTTTTCCAAGCCTTACGCCTTCCTGCCGGTCGCGCTCACCGGCAGCACCGGTCGCGCCGGCACCATCGTCAGCAAGCGCGCGGTGGAACAGCATGGCAAGGCCTTCGGCCGCAACCCCGTGGGCACCGGCCCGTTCAAGTTCGCCGGCTGGCGCGAGAACGAATCGATCACGCTGGAGCGCAACCCCGATTACTTCGAGCCGGGCCTGCCCTATCTCGACGGCGTGCAGATCCTGCTGATCAAGGAGCCGACCGCCGCCGTGGCGGCCATGATGTCGGGGCAGGTCGACGGCATGAGCCTGTCGCCCTTCCAGTTAATTCCGCAACTCAAGGCGAACCGCAATCTGAAGGTCTACGGCGAAGTCGAGGGCAACTACAGCTTCGTCGGCATGAACAACCGCCGCGCGCCTTTCGACGATCCGATGATGCGCAAGGCCGTGGCCGCAGCGATCGACCGCAACACCATCGTCAAGCAGGGCTATTTCGGCGAAGCCATTCCCGCCTATAGCTGCATCTCGCCGCCCATGACCGGTTTCTATGACAAGAACATCGGCAAGAGCGGGCGCGGCCAGCGCTTTGACCTGAAGAAGGCGATGGAATACCGCAAGCAGTCAAAATACCAGGCCGAGGACAACCCCGTCTAAATCGTCGCCCAGCGCATCACAGGCTCGGGCGCAAGCGGTAAAC
>JAIBFE010000019.1 GCA_019459705.1 Thiobacillus sp.
ACTGGTGCCCGCCGTCGTCGTAGCGCATTTTCGCCCCGGCCTGTTAGACCAGCGGCGCGGCCGGCGCCCACCCGACGCTCATGAATACGCCGTCGCAGGCGATTTCAGCAGCCGGCGGCACCGCCGCGCCCACCGCCGCGATACGCACCCCGGCGACGCGCTTGCCGTCGTGGGCGGGGATCGCCTCGACGATGCAATGCCCCACATGCAGCGGGATGCGCAGCGCGGCCAGCACAGATTGCTGCTCGGCCGGCACGGCGTCGCGCAGGTCGATCACCGCCGCCACCTCGATGCCGGCATCGATGAACTCCTGTAGCGCCCGGTAGGCGTCGGCATTGGCGGCGAGCACGACGACACGCTGTGCCGGGCGGATCGCATACCGGTGGATCAGGCGCTGGGCGGCAGACGCGAGCATGATCCCCGGCAGGTCATTGTTGCGGAACACCGCCGGCTGCTCGTAGGCGCCCGCCGCGACGACGACGGCGCGGGCGCGCATCTTGGTGATGCGGTCCCGCTCGACCAGCGGCACCCAGTGGTCGGCGTAGTAGCCGGCGGCACAGGCATCGGTAAAGACGCGGATATTGGGATGCGTCGTGACCTTGCTGATCAGCGCCGTCGCGCCGTGCGTGCTGCCGCCGAGCCGCGCGTTCTCGTCGACCAGCACCACGTCCGCCCCCTGCGCCGCCGCCGCCAGCGCGGCGTTCAAGCCGGACGGCCCGGCACCGACCACCAGCACGTCGCAGAAGCCGTAGCGCTTGGGCGTGCGCAGGCGCGGCGTGGCGAAGTCGACCCGCCCCAGCCCGGTCATCGCGCGGAACATGCGCTCCCACAACGGGAACAGGCGCTTGCTGTGGAAGGCCTTGTAGTAGAAGCCGACCGGCAGGAAGCGGGCGAACCAGCCGAGGAAGCGGCCGGCATCGCGTTCCAGCGAGCCGAAGGTGTTCACTGCGGTGAGCGCCATGCCGGCTTGCAGCGGCGTCGCGTCGGCGCGTACGTTGGGCGTGCCGTCCGCCTGCATCAGCGCGTTGACGTCGTGGTTGGCGGCGGACAGGATGCCGCGCGGGCGGTGGTACTTGAAGGAATGGCCGAGCACGCGGACACCGCCGGCCCACAGCGCGCTGGCGACGGTGTCGCCTTCGAAGCCCGCGTATTCGCGGCCCTCGAAACGGAAGCCGAGCGGCTTGCTGCGGACGATCCATTCGCCGGACTGGGGAGGCAGGCGCATCTCAGTTGTCCCCCGCATATAAATAGGTGCGCACGATCACGTCACGCGCGGTATCGCGTTCGGCGACGAACCAGGTATTGGACGGCGTGTGGCACCACCACTCGCGTTTCACCCCCGGCGAGCCGTTGCGATTGAACACGTAGTCGGCCCAGGCGTCGTCGCTGCAGGTCGCGGGGTCGGGCATGGGCCGGATCTCGCCGCCGTAGGCGAACTCGGAAATGGCACGCGGGCCGTTGACGGGGCAGGTCATGATCTTCATCTCAGTGGCCCACCGAGGCGGCGCCCTTCTCGCCGGTCAATTCGAAATTGCGGAAGCGGTCGAGCGTGAAGCCGGTGATGAGGTCGTGGTTGCGGTCGTTGGCGACGGTATACGACATGGTCTTGCCGCAGAC
>JAIBFE010000032.1 GCA_019459705.1 Thiobacillus sp.
GTGCCATGATTTATTCCTTTTCGATTCGATTCAATATCAGGATCAGTTGTCGGCTGTTTACACTGCGTCGGTTCAACGCGCCTTCCAGTTTTACCTGCGTTCCGGCAGTCAGTTTCGCCAGTTGGGTGGCAAGCGATCCACTCGCCTGTACTGTCAACTCGCATTCCACCTGCCGGGGCTGTGCTGCAACGGTCTGACTGCTGCGGTGCAGGATCGCCGCTTCGGCAATCGGCACGCCCGCCGGACTGTAACGCACAGGCTCAACCTGGATAAGCGCTCCGCTGATGACCAGCCGGTTCACTCACTCAGGCTGCGGCAGGCTGTTCGGCTGCCACGTCTGCCTTGACAGTTTCTGCCTTGGCGCTGTCCAGAATGTCGCGCGACTTTTCTTCCTTCATCATCGGCGAGGCCGTGGTCACGGCGTCGTCGCGCTTGATGGTCAGATGGCGCAGCACGGCATCGTTGAACTTGAAGCCATGCTCGAGTTCTTCCAGGGTTTCCTGGTCGCACTCGATGTTCATCAGCACGTAGTGAGCCTTGTGGACTTTCTGGATCGGGTAGGCCATCTGGCGGCGGCCCCAGTCTTCCAGGCGATGGACGCTGCCGCCGCGCGTGGTGATATTGCTGCGATAGCGTTCGATCATGGCGGGCACCTGCTCGCTCTGATCGGGATGGACGATAAATACGATTTCGTAATGCCGCATCAAGTTTCCTTTCGGTTCAGCCCCCCGCTGCGGTGCGGTGGAGCAAGGTGGTGAAGTCAAAAAAACAATCCCCGGCAAACCGGGGACTGCAAATCATACGCTTTTTGCCTGACAAATCAAGCCTGTTGCCGTGCCAGGCGACAGGTTCAGATCACGCAATCGACGTAATACGTGGCCTTGCCGTCCACCACATCCTCGACCAGACCGTGCACATCGGTTTCGAAGCCGGGAAATTTCTCGTTGAAATCGCGGGTGAACTGCAGATAACGCACGATGGTGCTGTTGAAGCGTTCGCCCGGTATCAGCAGTGGAATGCCCGGCGGATAGGGCGTCACCAGCATGGCGGTGATACGGCCTTCGAGCTGGTCGATCTCGATCCGCTCGATTTCGCGGTGTGCCATCTTGGCAAAGGCATCGGCCGGCTTCATCGCCGGCGCCATTTCCGACAGATACATTTCGGTGGTCAGGCGCGCCACGTCGTTGGCCTTGTAGTTGGTATGGATCTGGTCGCACAGATCCTTGAGGCCGGTCTTCTCGTTGCGCGGGTGCTTCTGGATGAACTCGGGCAACACGCGCCACAGCGGCT
>JAIBFE010000071.1 GCA_019459705.1 Thiobacillus sp.
CCCGGGGGTTGGTATATTTTGGTGGTGCGGCTTTATTTTACATTGTTATTATTTATCCGGGGGCGGGGGGGGGCGTGCACGCCCGCAGCCAGCGCCACAGGCGGCGCAGCAGCCACAGTGTGACGAGCATGAACACGGCCAGTGCAGCCAGGAAGGCCAGCGGATGCGCGAAGGCCAGCCAGAGGCCGCCGCCGAGCAGCGCTTCCTCGCTGAACGAGGCGGTGATGTTGCTGGCCGGCTCAGGGGAGGTGTTGATCAACGCGCGCGTGCCGGCCTTGGCGACATGGCTGCCCGCGGCAAAGGTGCCGCCCAGCAGCGCTGCCGTGGTCTGGAGGGCGCCGCCGCTGTCGCCGAAGAATGCGGCTGCCAGCGCTGCGCCGGCGGGAATGCGGATGAAGGTCTGGATGGCGTCCGATGCGCTGTCGATCCAGGGGATCTTGTCGCCGATGAATTCGGCCAGCGCCAGCAGGCCGCTGATGCCGATGACCAGCGGATGCGTCAGCACCTGCAGCGATTCCGGCAGATCAAACCCGCCAAAGCGACCCAGCAGGCCAAGGATCAGCACCACCGCGTACAGCCGCAAGCCTGCGCCCCATGCCACGGCGGCGGCGAGCGCGGCCTGGGCAATCAGGGCATCCGGCATCAGTCCGGATGGAGCGGGATGAGTTGCGCCAGCTGGTCGATGCCCATGACGCGGAAGAGTTCGTGGATGAGCGCGTTGTGTCCGCGCAGGGTGATGGCCTTGCCGCTGCCCAGGCATTGCATCAGCACGCTGATGAACTGGCTGACGCTGCCGTAATCGACGCGGGTGACCTGGGTCAGATCAACCAGCACGTCGTTGTGGGTGGCGGCATAGCTGCCGAACTGCTGCAGCGCGCTGTCGTTGGCGGGGGTGATTTCGCCGGAGAGCTTCAGGGCATCGTCGCGCGGTTCGGCGGGGGCGGCCTGCACCACTTCGGCAGCCTGCACCTCGCTCCAGGACGGCGGCGACACTTCAAAGCGCACGGCGTAGTCCACCGCGAGGTCCTCGAAATTGTCCTGCTGGCCGAGCGTCTGATACAACTCCAGCAACAGCAGCCAGTGCACTGCGCGGCTATGGGTGGCGCGGTTGAGATCCTGCAGCAGCGCGATCAGGGTGTCGACGCCGCTGACCTGCAGCTTGCGTTTGGCCTTGCGCGCAGCAGCGAGGATCTGCGCGCATTCGTTTGCGCCCGATTCGTCGACCATGGCGATGTGCGAAAAGTCGATCCGCACCACGGCTTTTTTGTCAGTGGCCGCGACGCCCTCGCGCAGCGTGGCCGCCGCATTTTTGTCGAGCAGGCCGGGCAATTCCAGGCTGGCAGCCTGCGCTTGCTGGGGTTTGACTGCCCCGTTCCCCGCCATTTTCTGCCAGACCGGGGGGGAAGTCTCGAAGCGCATCGCGTAGTCGAGTGCCAGCTGGTCGAACTCTTTGTCGCGGCTCTGGATGCAGTAGAGGTCGAACAGCATGTGCCAGGCACGGCGGTCATCCGTGGCCAGGATGTCCTTCAGCAAGCGCTCGGCCATGTCGGCCTGGCCGCTGGCATAGAGGATAGCCGCCTCGTCCACCGGCGACTGCGGCGCGCCGCTGGTCTCTTCCACCACAATGCCGCTGCCTCCCATGTCCATGGTCAACAGGGTTTCGGTCTGCTGCGATTCGGCGGCAGGCGCGGGCGTCGGCTTGTGCGCGGGGCTGGGTGCCTTGTCCTTGCCTTTTCTGAAAAACGGGAGAGCCACTGAATATGGGTGTGTCGGATAGGGGTACAGTGTTGGATACTAGCGCTGTCGCCCGCTTGCGGCAACCCGCAGCAACTTGCCGGCGAACAGGGCGAATGCGGCGAGCGCGATGACGATCGCGGGCCCGGACGGCCAGTCGAACAGCGCGGACGCCGCCAGTCCTGCCGCATACGCCAGTGCGCCCACCGTCCAGCCAGCCAGCAGCCCGCTGCGCGCCGACAGATTGCGCCCCGCCAGCGCCGGCAGGATCAGGCTGGCGAACACCAGGTAGACGCCGACCAGCTGTACCGAGGCGGTAATCGCCAGCGCAAACACCAGATAGAAACCGAGTCCGCGGAGGCGTTCGCCGCGCCATCCCATGAGCGCCAGCAGGCTACCGTAAAGTGCAGCCATCTGGATGGCCTGCACCGGTGTGACCCACAAAATCTGCCCGGTCAGCAGGTCGGCCAGATGCTCGCCGCCATGCGGGTCGCCCGCCATCAGCAGCACCGCGAGGCTGGCAGCCACCACGAAAGTGGAGCCAATCAGGGCTTCCTGGATGTCCGGCCAGCGCCGTTCGCAGCCAGCCAGGAAGGCTGCGCCGAGCAGCGCGGCGGTGGCGGCTGCCAGCTGGGTGAGCCAGCCGTCGGTCGCCAGATCCAGCGCGTGCGCCGCGACGACGCCGAGTACGGCGAGCTGCGCCACGGCCAGGTCGAGAAAGATGATGCCGCGTGCCAGTACCCGGCGCCCCAGCGGGACGTGCGTGGCGAGCACCAGCAGGCCGACGACGAACGGCCACAACAGCAGGGTGGGGTCGAGCGCGGTCAGGTTCAACGCGTCGGGGTTCATGGCGCGGCTTTCAGCAACTGGTCCAGGGTGTCGTCGAACAGGCCGAACAGGTCGGTTGCCCGCTCGTTGCCACCCACGGTGTAGGGCAACGCCAGCGCGGAAATGCCAGCCCGCTGTGCCAGCCAGTCCGCCGGGCGCGGACTCTGGTAGGCCGCACGCAGCACCATCCTTGCCGGAGTCGTCTTCAATTGTTCGGCCACCCTTGCCAGATATCCGACCGACGGCTCGACGCCGGGCTTGGGTTCGAGCACGGCCACTTCGCGCAGCCCCAGCCAGGCCAGCAGATAGGGAAACGACTTGTGCTGCGATACCACGGACACGCCCCTGAGCGGCGCAGCGCGGCGTTCCCAGCGTGCGATCGCGGCCTGCCAGCGCGTGGCGAAGTCCAGGCCGCGCGAGCGGTAGGCGACGGCATTGGCCGGATCGACTTCGGCCAGGCGGGCCGTCAGCACTTCGCCCACGCGCAGGAGGTTGCGCGGATCGGTGTGGATGTGCGGATTGCCTGCCGCATGCACGTCACCCTCGGCGCGGTCGAGCCGCGCGGGTTTGTCCAGCAGCGGCACCAGCCTGGCCGCCTCGACATATCCCGGCCGCCCCGGCAGCACCTTGGCGTTGCCGGCTTCGCGCAGCAGCACCGGCAGCCAGCCGATTTCCAGTTCCGCGCCGGTGCAGACGACCAGATCGGCGCGTCGCATCTGCGCGATCAGGCTGGGGCGCGCCTCGATGCGATGCGGGTCCTGCAAGGCCGTGGTGGCAGCATAGACCTTGACGTTGGCACCGCCGATTTCCCTGGCCAGCGCCGCCCATTCGGGCTCGCAGGCAAAAACGTTCAGGGCGGCGTGGGCCTGAACGGGCAGCCACAGGAGGAACACAAGCAACAGTCGTTTCATGGCGGTTCCTCAGAATGTGTGGGCGCCGTGCGCGCCCAGGCTGTGGATATACTGAACAAACCACTGGTTCTCGCTCGTGCTTTCCATCGCGTTGTCTTTTGAATACTGCACACGCAGGCGCGAAAACTCCGACGGCGAATAGTCGAGCATCAGCGAATGGCGGGTAGGCTTGTAGTCTGTCGCCGGCAGGAAGGCGCGGTTGGCGCCGAAATCGACCGAGCCCGGGTTCAAGCGGTCGTAGCGGTAGCCGGTGCGCCAGCTCGGCATGAACTGGTAGACGCCTTGCGCATAGAAACCGGATTGCGCGGATGTGTAGTCGCCATCCGAGTCGGCGCCGCACAGGCCGCCGTCGCAGTTCAACAGGCCAGATTCCCGGCGGCGGAAATACTCCGCCGCAAACTTGAAATGCCGCTCGGTGGCGTTGCCGTTGGGGGCCCATTTCCAGACGAAGTCTGCCATCCAGGTTTTGCTTTTCCCGCTGAACAGCGTTTCAACGGCCATCCCGTTGACGTCTTCCATTTCGCCGTCGCGTTCACTGGCTTTGGCGGCGAGATGCGACAGCCCCGCGCGCCAGCTGTTCGACGCGCCGATATCCCCGCCGACATGGGCGAACAGGGCCGCGCTGCCGGCGCCATTCCGGTTGCGGTCGGTGCCGGGGAAACTGGCGCCGCGTCCGGCTTCGGCGCCGAGTTCCACAAACAGTTCGGTCGGCGCCACCCATTTCAACTGCACGCCGTCGTTGCCGTAGGCTTCGCCGAACAGCGCGCGGTACATGAGATTGCTATCGGCAAAATCCCAGACGTGCGGGTGCTGCTCGTTCTGATAGCCGATACCGGACAGAAAACGTCCGCCCTTGAGCGAGAAGCCGTTGCCGAGGCTTGTGGTCTGGAACCAGGCTTCCTCGATTGCAACATTTTCATCCAGCAGGGCCAGGTTGAAATAGCCGCGGAAAGTCGGGTCGATGCTGGCCGACATCACCAGTTCGGTGTGATCGAGCGAGAAACCGCGCGCCGCGCCGTGGTCATGGCCGGCCGGCAAAAAGCCGCTGAGGTGGCGATGCTCGATGTCGTCGAGATGCGCATACCTGCCTTGCAGAATCAGGGAGATGTCCGGGTTGAAGCGGTTGCCGGCCGGGGTGACTTCTGCCGCTTGTTGTGGGGTGGTGTCGGCCCGGGCAGTCGCATCCGCGGTTTTTGCCTCGGTTTGCTGCAGCCGCGCTTCCAGTGCCTGGATGCGCGATTCGTACGCAGCTTTCATTTCCCTTAGTTCGGCACGCAGGCCATCGAGATCGTTGTCGGCATGCGCGGGGAAGGCTGCCGCCAGGGCAGCCATCAGCAGAGTGGGTCGTAACATGGATGTGCTCCGTCAAAAAACAAAACGCGGTCGGCGACGCTGTGCAAGCGCCGCCGATCAGGCAGAGGCGGTCTCAGACGGGAGCAGGCGGGGCGCGCGCGAGTGCGCGGGCAGGGCGGGACGGTAGTGCGTACGTTGCTTCGACAGCCGGCGCCGCATGAAGGGCGGGAGCGAGGGGTGGGAGGCATGCGGAAACCGGCAAGGTGCTGCCGAGATTGGCGTGCGCCACGCACACTTCGCACACCGGCTCGGGTGCACCGGCGTCGTGTTTGTGCAGATGTCCGATTGCATGCGCGAACGCCGTTGCCTGACCGAACAGCAGGGTCAGGGCGACTAGCCAGGGAAGCAGGCAGCGCGGCAACATGGGGGTATTTTACTCGCGCGGTTCGACCGGCGACACCGGGTCGTAGCCGTGGTCGCAGCCGGGACGACAGCGGCCGATGCGCTTGGCAGCCAGCCAGCTGCCCCTGAGCGCACCGTGTTTTTCGATGGCTTCCTTGCCGTATTCCGAACAGGTCGGCAGGTAACGGCATTGCCTGCCCAGCCAGGGCGAGAGCGCGAGCTGGTACACGCGTATCGCACCGATGAGGAATTTTTGCGCGAGATTCACGGCGTCATCAGGCCGGTATGACTGGCGGCGGCGCGGGTGAAATCGGAGAGCAGTCTGGCGACGAATTCGGGTTCGAGGTCGCGCACGATGAAGACGAAGCGGCTGCGATGGTCGTCGTCCGGCCAGGCGTCGAGCCGCACTTCCGGGTACAGCACGTGCTGTACGCCGTGCAGCACCACCGGCAGTGCCTCATCCTGCAGGTTCACGATCGCCTTGAAACGCAGCAGATTTTCGGCGCGAAACGAGGTCAGCATGGAAAGCGCCGACTGCAAGCCGTAGCGGTCAAGCGGCGCATCGAGCACCACCGAAAACGCCTGGATGCGCGCGTCGTGCAATGCAGCGGCTGGCTTGCCGCCGAGCCGGGCGGCGCTGGCAGGCTGATAGCGCTGCGGCTTCAGCCAGCGCGCGACTTCCAGCGAGCGGGTTTCGGCATTCCACAGCCCCAGGTTCTGGATCGCGGCGGGGTCGAGTTCGCCGTGCGTCACCGTCACGATGTCGGCCGCCGGGTTGAGTGTGGCCAGCCGCTCGCGCAGGGCGGCCACGGTTTCAGCGGGTGCGAGGTCGGTCTTGGTGAGCAGCAGCCGGTCGGCCACGGCGACCTGCTTCACCGCCTCGAAATGTTCGTCCAGCTGGCCCATGCCGAACAGCGCGTCGACCGTGCTGACTACGCCGTCGAGACGGAAGCGCGCGCGCACCCAGTTGTCGTGCAGCAGGTTGTCGAGCACCGGTGCCGGGTCGGCGATACCGGTGGTTTCGATGATGACGCGCTCGAACGGCGGGATGTCGCCCTTCTGTCGCGCCATCCACAGGTTTTTCAGGGTCGGCGACAGGCTGCCGGAAATCGTGCAACAGACGCAGCCGCCCGAGAGCAGCGCCATGGGCCCTTCCATTTTTTGCAGCAGCTGGTGGTCGAGCGCGACTTCGCCGAACTCGTTCATCAGGATCGCGGTGCGCGGCAGCGTGCGCACCAGATGGTTCAATACCGTGGTTTTTCCGCTGCCCAAAAAACCGGTCAGCAGGGTGATCGGAAGGGGATCGGAGTCCTTCAGGGCATCCATCTTGCTCGAACAGGCTGGCTCAGGCGCGCAGCCTTTCCATCTTTTCGTGGCGCTCCTGGGCCTCGATCGAGTATTCGGCGGTGGGGCGGGCCAGCAGGCGGGGCAGGCCGATCGGGTCGCCGGTTTCCAGGCACCAGCCGTACTCGCCGCTTTCGATCCGGTTCAGGGCCGTATGGATCTTCTTCAGCAACTTGCGTTCACGGTCGCGCACGCGCTGCTCCAGCATGTGCTCTTCTTCCACCGTGGCACGGTCGTTGGGGGCGGGAAAATTTTTGTTTTTATTAATCGTCGCGCCGGTGTCAGCGGCATTGCTGAGCATCTCGTCGCGTAGCGCTTCGAGGCGGCTGCGAAAGAATGCCAGCTGGTCGGCATTCATATAGGCGGCAGCCGGCATTTTCAATAATGCGGCTTCGGTAAGGGGTTTGGATGAGGCGGGCATCGAGACGCTCCATGAGTCGAACAATGGATAATTTTCTGCCGGGCGAGCCGGCGCGAAGGGGGGCAGTCTGAACGTCATGCGCCAAAGGTGCAACCCGCCAGTCTGGATGCGGGCTGGCGCAGTGCACTTTTTCGTGCGCGATTACATGATAATTGAATGATGAGACCCATTCTGAGCCTATTGCCCATTTTTGCGTTGCTTGCCGGCTGTGGCCGCGAGGCCGCGCCTCCGCCCGCCGATATCCGGCCGGTTCGTGCCGAGCAGGTCACGTCCACTTCTGCGAACAGCCTGGATCGGTATGCGGGCGAGGTCCGGGCACGTTATGAGACGGCGCTGGCTTTCCGTGTGGCGGGACGCATCAGCGCACGCCAGGTCGACGTCGGCTCGCAGGTGAAAGCCGGCCAGGTGATCGCCACGCTGGACCCGCAGGATTACGCGCTGGCCGTCCGTGCGGCGCAGGCACAACTCACCGCCGCCAAGGCTGAAGCGCAGCTGGCGCAGCAGGATCTGGAGCGGTTTGCCTCCCTGCGTGCGCAAAACTTCATTTCCCAGGCCGAGCTCGATCGTCGGCGCACCACCGCGGAAGCGGCGCAGGCGCGGGTCCGCCAGCTGGGTGCCGAGGTCGCACGCCAGGGCAACCAGCAGGCCTACACCCGGCTGACTGCGCCGCACGCCGGTGTGATGACGGCGATTGCCTTCGAGGCGGGGCAGGTGGTGGCGGCCGGGCAGCCGGTGGGGCAGCTGGCGCGCACCGGCGAGCTGGAAGTGCGCATCGACGTGCCTGAGAATGCGCTCGATGCGTTGCGCGCGGCCCCAACCCTGACGGTCCGGCTCTGGTCGCAACCGGATAAACCCTACTCGGGCCGGGTGCGCGAACTGTCACCGATGGCCGACGCGGCCAGCCGAACCTATAGCGCACGCGTGAGCTTGCTTCAGCCCGACGCCGCAGTGAAGCTTGGCATGACCGCCACCGTAGAGACCCGCCAGGATGCGCCACTGAGCCTGTCGGTGACGCAAACGGCGCTGTTCAAGGTCAACGGCCGGCCGCAGGTCTGGGTGGTCGACCGCAAGACCCAAAAAGTGGCGGCGCGCAGTGTGCAGCTCGGCGCGCTCAGCGGTGGGCGTGCGGCGATCGAGTCGGGGCTGTCTGCGGGCGAATGGGTGGTGACTGCAGGCGTACACAAACTGGCGCCGGGGCAGCAGGTTCGTCTGACGCAACCATGAGCACCACGCCGTCCTCCGCTCCGCCGCCCCGGTTTGAGCCCGGGCGCGGCAACCTGTCGCGCTGGGCGATCGAGCACCCGGCATTGCTGCGCTTCTTCATCATCCTGATCCTGCTGGTGGGCGTGCGCTCGTATTTCCAGCTGGGCCAGGCCGAAGATCCGCCGTTCACCTTCAAGACCATGCTGATCCAGGCTCAGTGGCCGGGCGCGACTGCAGAGGAGGTGTCGGAGCAGCTGACCGAGCGCATCGAGAAGAAACTGCAGGAAATGCCCGAACTCGACTTTGTGCAGAGTTACGCCAAACCGGGCGAGACGGCGCTGTTCGTCAACCTCAAGGAAACCGTGCGCGGACGCGATGTGGCGGAAGCGTGGTACCAGATCCGCAAGAAAATAGGCGACCTGAAGCCGCAGCTGCCGGCCGGGGTACAGGGGCCGTTTTTCAATGACGAATTCGGCGACACCTTCGGCTCGATCTATGCCTTCACCGGCGACGGCTTCAGCCGTGCCGATCTGCGCCGGGTTGCCGAAGACGCGCAGCGCGAGGTGCGGCGGTTGCCCCATGTCGGCAAGGTCGAGCTGTTTGGCGTGGTGCCGGAAAAAATCTATATCGAGATACCCACGCAGAAACTCGCCAGCCTCGGCCTCACCCCGCAGCAGATCATGCAGGCGGTTCAGGAGCAGAACGGGGTGGTGGCGAATGGCCGGGTGGAAAACGCCGTACTGTCGATCCCGCTCAGGGTGTCAGGGCCCTATACCGAGGTCGAGCGCCTGCGTGAAACCGTTATTCGCGTCGATGCGCATACCCTGCGGCTGGGCGACATCGCCGAGGTGACGCGGCGCTACGAAGATCCACCCGCCAGCGAGATTCGTTCGCAGGGCGAGCCTGCGGTGCTGCTCGGCGTTTCGCTGGTCGAGGGAGGGGATGTCGTGGCGATGGGGCGCGAGGTCGAATCAGCGATGGACGCGCTGCAGAAAACGCTGCCGGTGGGCCTGGAGATTCAGCAAATTCACGATCAGCCCCGTATCGTGCAAAACGCCGTCCGGCTGTTCATGAAGGCCTTTGCCGAAGCGGTCGCCATCGTGCTGGCAGTGACCTTCCTGGCGCTGAAATGGCGCGCCGGACTGGTGGTGGCCCTGAGTATTCCGGTAGTGCTGGCGATCACGTTCACTGCCATGTGGTTTTTCAAGATCGACTTGCATCGCATTTCCACCGGCGCCCTCATCATCGCGCTCGGCCTCCTGGTCGACGATGCCATCATTGCAGTGGAAATGATGGCGCACAAGCTCGAGGCCGGCTGGGGTCGCTTCGAGGCGGCCACCTATGCGTTCCAGTCGACCGCGTTCCCCATGCTCACCGGCACGCTGCTGACCGCCACGGCGTTCCTGCCGATCGCGCTGGCCAAGTCGATGGTGGGCGAATACACCTTTGCAATTTTTGCGGTGACGACGATCGCACTGCTGTCATCCTGGCTGGTGGCGGTGCTGGTCACCCCTTATCTCGGCCATGCCTTGCTGAAGCCTGTCCATCATGTGACCGATGAAAACGCGGCTTACCTGACGCCGTTTTACCGGCGCTTCCGTGCCGCGGTGACCTGGTGTGTGGCGCATCGCTGGGCGGTGATTGCACTGACGGTCGTTGCGCTGGCCATCGGCGTGGCGGCGATGCAGCGGGTTGAAAAACAGTTTTTTCCGCAATCCGACCGGCTGGAAATCCTGATTGAATTATGGCTGCCGGAAGGTGCCTCGATCGAAGCCACGCATGCCGAAGCCGTGAAGCTCGAAACGCTGCTGCAGCAGGATAAGGACGTGGCCCATGTGCTCAACTACGTCGGCCAGGGCGCGCCGCGCTTCGTGCTGGCGCTTGACCAGCGCCTGGCCAACCGCAACTTTGCGCAACTGGTGGTGATCGCGAAAGACGTGCCAGCGCGCGAACGCGAGATTACGCGCATCCGGCATCTGTTCGAGACCGACTTTCCCAACGTGCGCGGGCGTGCCGTGCGTTTCGAATACGGCCCGCCGGCAGGGTATCCGGTGCAGTACCGGCTGTCAGGCAGCGACATTCCTCGACTTAAAGTCGAAGCCGAGAAATTGCGCCGGATCCTCGCTGCTCAGCCGCAGGTGACAGCGGTGAACCTGGACTGGAACGAGCAATCGCTGGCCGTCGAGGTCCGGCTCGACCAGGACAAGCTCAAGCTGCTGGGCCTGAGCTCGGATACGGTCGGGCGGCTGGTGTCCCTGCAACTGTCGGGCACCTCGGTCACCCAGTTCCGCGAGAACGACCTGTTGATCGACGTGGTGCTGCGCACGCCACGCCTTGAACATCGCGACGTCGATGCGCTGGCGTCCCTGCCGATCGGCCGCTTCAACGGCCAGAGCGTGACCCTGGGGCAGATTGCCCGCTTCGGGCCGGCGTTCGAGGACGGCGTGATCTGGCGGCGCGACCGTCTGCCGACCATTGCGGTGCGCGGCGACCCGGTGGGCAAAACCCAGCCCGCCACCATCATCGACGCGATTGCACCCCAGGTGGCCCGGTTCAAGGCGCAACTGCCGCCCGGCTTCCGGCTGGAAGTCGGCGGCCCGGTGGAAAGCAGCGCCAAAGCCAATGCGGCAATCGGCGCGTCGTGGCCGCTGATCGTGATCACGACCCTGACGCTGCTGATGCTGCAGCTCGGCAGTTTTTCGCGTTCGCTGTTGGTGGTGCTGACCGCGCCGCTCGGGCTCATCGGCGTGGCGATTGCGCTGTTGGTGACCGGCCAGCCGATGGGGTTTGTCGCGCTGCTGGGCATCATTTCGCTGGCGGGCATGATCATGCGCAATGCGGTGATTCTGGTCGATCAGATCCGGCAGGATATCGCACGCGGCCTGTCGCAGTGGGATGCCATCATCGAATCCACGGTGCGGCGCATGCGCCCGATCAGCCTGACGGCCGCCGCTGCGGTGTTGGCGATGATTCCGCTGTCGCGCTCGATTTTCTGGGGTCCGATGGCGGTGGCGGTGATGGGCGGGCTGATTGCGGCAACCTTCCTTACGCTGCTTTTCCTGCCGGCCCTGTATGCCGCATGGTTTCGCGTGAAGATCGAGCAGCCGGGTTCAGGTGCAAATTGCAAGGAGATCTCATGAAGGCGATCGGGATAGGGCTTGTCTTGTTGCTGGGAGGATGTGCGGGGCTTGTATCGCCGGATCCGGCGTCGCCGTATTACGCCTATTCGTCGGGCTGGGCGGTGCAGCTGAACCGGCCGCTGACGATTCCGGCCGACGCAGCGACGGTGCGGCTGCAGTATGGCCGGATCGTACCGCGCAACAGCGTGCAGGAGCACGATCCGTTCTGCGTGGTGGAACTGGATACGGTGCGCGCCGAGGAGCAGATGCTGCAGCCGGGACGTTTCGAGGTGTGGCGGGTGACGCGCAGCATCAATCCGATTGCCGCCGCGGCGAAATCGCCCCTGATCAAGGCGCGCTACTTCGACGACGACGGCGATCCGACTTTCTTGTATTTCATCACCGAATTCCGCCTGCGCGATGCCGCCCAGCCGAATCTTCGCGGCATGCGCTGCGCCTGGAACCAGATGGCGCCCGGCAACCGGGGACTGATGCGCCATCTCACGCTGGATGAAATCCGCCAGGCGCTGGGCGACTGGATGACCCTGATTCCTCCGAAGGAGATGCTGTGAAGCCTGCTGACACCCGCATTGCCCCCGACACCAGGGTCAAGCTGTCGAAATGGGACGCCGACGAGTCCGCCATCATCGGCAAGGAAAAGGACGGTGCGCGTGCGCGTCTGGTTGAATTCGGTACCCGGCTGGAAGCGCTGCAGGAACGGCTGTACGCCGAAGGCAAACGCAAGCTGCTGATCGTGCTGCAGGCGATGGACACGGCTGGCAAGGATTCCACCATCCGTCATGTGTTCCGGGGCGTTGACCCGCTGGGGGTGAGGGTGACGAGCTTCAAGGCGCCCACGCCGCGCGAACTGTCGCGCGACTTTCTGTGGCGGGTGCATCAACATGTGCCAGGCGCAGGCGAGATCGGCATCTTCAATCGCTCGCATTACGAGGATGTGCTGATCACACGAGTGAACGGCTGGATCGATTCTGCCGAATGCAAGCGCCGCTATCGCCAGATCAACGATTTCGAACGCATGCTGACGGAAACCGGTACGACGATCCTGAAGTTCTATCTGCACATTTCCAAGGACGAGCAGAAGAAACGCCTGGAAGAACGGCGTGACACGCCCGAGAAGCAATGGAAATTTCAGCCGGGCGATCTTGCCGTGCGCGAGCAGTGGGACGATTACATGGAGGCCTACGAAGCAGCGCTATCCGCCACCAGCACGGCGTATGCCCCCTGGCACGTGATTCCCGCCAACAGCAAGCTGGCGCGCAATCTGATGATTTCCCGCCTGCTGATCGAGGCGCTGGAGGGGCTGGAGATGCGCTATCCAGATCCGGTGGACGGTATGGCCGACACCGTGATCGTCTGATTTATTTGACCAGTGTCAGGTGGTGCGCACGCGAGATGTGCATGTGCGCGGCTGACTGCGCGGTGCTGACCGGCTGCCAGTGCGGGAACGCTTCCGGGCGGTGGATATGGTAGCCCTGCAGGTAGTCCACTCCCATGTCGCGCAGCAGCGCTGCCATCTCGGCGTCTTCCACCTGCTCCGCCACTGACAGCATGCCGAAGTCGCGCGCCAGCTGCGCGATCGAGCGCACGATGGCCTGGTCGCGGCGATCGTCCAGCATGCCGCGCACAAAGGCACCGTCGATCTTGAGGAAGTCGGCGGGCAGGTGCTTGAGGTAGAAAAACGACGAGGCATCGCGGCCGAAATCGTCCAGCGCAAATTGGCAGCCGCGTTCGCGCAGTCCGTGAATCAGGCGCTGGGCATCCTCCAGGTTCACCACTGCGGCGGTTTCGGTGACCTCGAACCCCAGCCGCTCCCCCTCCACGCCATAGTGGTCGAGCAGATAACAGACCACGCCGAGAAAGGATTCATCGGCAACGGTTTTTCCGGACAGGTTGATGAAGTACACCGCATTGTCGTCGGGCCGGGCCGCCAGATAGGAAACGACCGCCTCCAGCATCCAGCGGTCGAGGATGGGGGCCTGGCCGTAACGCTCGAGCGCAGGCAGCAGCTTGGCCGGACCCTCGACCACGCCATCGCGCTGCCAGCGCACCAGCACTTCGTAATGCGGCTGGCCGTTGTGTGACGTCGGCAGGATCAGTTGGCGGTAAGGCAGGAACTGATTGGCTTCCAGGGCCTGGGCAAAATCCGCCGCCCAGCCCATTTCGGTTTCCAGGCGACGGAAGCCGACCTCGTCCGCTTCATACAGCATGACCCGGCCGCTGCCCTCCGATTTGGCGCGATAACAGGCCATGTCCGCCTGCACCAGGATACCGCCGGCGGTGGCGGTGGCCTGGGTGATGGGTGCAATGCCGGCGCAGGCACCGAGGGTGAAACGCCGTCCCTTGTGCTCGAAGCGGAATTCACGGATGCGCTGCACCAGCTGTCGACAGACCTGAATGGCCATGCCGGGTTGGGTATCGAACAGGATGAGCCCGAATTCGTCTCCCCCCAGCCGGCCCAGGTAGGCGTGCTCGGGCAGGGCGGCTTTCATGGTTTGTGCAATGTCCATCAGCAGGGCATCGCCCACCGAATGACCGCAGGTGTCGTTCACCAGCTTGAACTGGTCGAGGTCGATGTAGCAGAACGCATGTTGCTGAGCCTGGTCGCGTGCAGTGCGCATGGCGCGTGCCAGGCGGCCTTCCACTGCGCGGCGGTTCGGCAGCATGGTCAGGGTGTCGTGGAACGCCATTTCGCGCAGGCTGTCGAGCAGCTGCTTTTTCTCGGTTTCGTCGCGCAGGACATAGACTGCGCCGAAGCCGCCGCTGCCGGCCAGCGGCGCACAGCTGTAGCTGATGGCAAGGCTCTGGCCAAAGCGCGTGTGCAACTGGGCGGAGCCGGTCTGGTTGTGCGGCACGGCAGCCGGCGACAGGAAGCAGGCGGGCGCATCCTCGTCGCCGCCCATCTGGTCGAGCTGCATCAGGTTCTTCAGCGGGCTCGACACGGCCTCTTCCAGCGCAATGCCGAGCAGGCTCTCGGCGGTCGGGTTGATGTAGACCACCTTGTTGTGGGCGTCGGTCACGATGACGGCGTCGTTGATCGACTGCAGCGTGACTTGCCAGCGTTCCTTCTCCTCGCTGAGTGCCGCCTCGTCTAGCTTGCGCTGCGTGATGTCGAAGCGGATGGACAGGTATTTCACCGGCAGGCCGAAGTCGTCCTTGATCGGGATGATGGTCGAATCCGTCCAGAACAGCCGCCCATCCTTGGCGCGGTTGCATATTTCACCGCGCCAGGTGCGCCCGCTCGAAATGGTTTCCCACAGATTGCTGAAGAATGCGGCGTCGTGCCAGCCCGAGTTGACGATGCGGTGATTCTGGCCGATCAGTTCGTCGTGCGTGTAGCCGCTGATGATGCAGAACAGGTCGTTGGCGAAGGTGATGTTGCCGGCGAGATCGGATTCGGACACGCTGGCCGTGTTGTCGAGTGCCTTCTGCTGCTCGTTGAGGTCGGTAAGCACGTGCTCCAGCGCAGCACTCATGTGGTTGATCGCTCGCGTGGTTTCCTGCAGTTCGGGCTGGCTGCTGGTGCGTATGGGGATGCGCGCTCTGTAGTCTCATTCCTTGATCTGGCGTGC
>JAIBFE010000094.1 GCA_019459705.1 Thiobacillus sp.
CCTGGTATTGCGCCGCGATCTCGCGCGGCGTCATGAACTCCACGGTTGCGCCCAGGGCATCGCCGATGGCGAGCCCGAGATAGGCGGCGACGGCACGGGATTCCATTTCGGCGACTGGCTCCTGGGCTAATCCTCCGGCCCGAAGCACTTGGCGTAATCCACGCACACTTCACACGACGGCGAGCGGCAGACGACCACGCCTTCGCCCTCGCAAAGCTGCTTGTACAGGAATTTTTTCCACTTCATGTCGCGGGTATTCTTTGCCGCCAGCGCAGGAAAATTCTGCGTCATCAGGCGTGACAGGTCGACGCGCGACCACAGACCCAGGTCCTGCCACAGGTGATCGCCCCCCATGCAGGCAGTCGTAACGATTTCGGCCATCCAGCGTTCGGAGTCATCCGCCCCGGCGCAGTGTTCCTGCAGCAGCGTCAGCAGTTCATCGCGCTCGTCGTTACGCGCGGCTTCCTCGGCCGGGACGGCCAACACGGCAGGCAGCGTGAAACCGGGGAAATGACGTGCCATCAAGGCAAGGAACGCTGCCGGCGCGAGCCCCAGGCCGGGCGGCAACGCGCCCAGACCCAGCGTCTGGCTAAACAGCATGCGTGCAATCAGGTCGTCATTGGGCAGACCGCCAGCGCGCGCCATCAACAGGCCATACAGACCCGTCCGGTCGGCAACGGGCGAAGACATGGCGCGGGCGATGCTCATTTGCTCGGGTACTCCACCACGATGTCCTCGTCGCGCAGGACCATCTGGCAGGCCAGGCGCCACGAAGTGTGGACGGTGTCGTCCACTTTCATTGCCTCGATCTGGTCCTTGGTGATCTTGCCCAGGTCCTTCAGCACGGTGATTTCGCGGTCGGTCAGCGGGCCGCCCATGGGGCCCTTGCGGGTCACGTTGGTGACCTTGATGAGGCAGGTGCCGCATTCGCCGTCGCCGCAACTGAAGTCGATGGGAATGTGATTCTCCTTCGCCAGTTGCAAGAGGCTCTTGGTGTGGCTGCCGGCGACGGCGTAGACGGTTTTGTCCTTGTGCAGCGGGCTGGAAAAAGTGACGACGGGCATGATGAACTCCTTGGTTGAAAAACAGATTCAAGTTGCGAGATTCAAGATTCAAGGAAGAGTCGAGGGCGTTTCTTGCAACTTTCACCTTGAATCTTGAATCTTGCCTACCCAGGCCTGACGACGATCTCGCCGCCCAGCACCTGGGCCTGGCAGGCGAGCCGGTTGTTGCGGCCCGCCATGTTTTCCTGCAGCACCTTGTCTTCCAGCACCGAGCGCTGGGCCAGGTTTTCCATGCCGGAGACGATCTTCATGATGCAGGTGCCGCATTCGCCCTCGCGGCAGCTGTAGGTGATGCCGGCGCCGACCTTCTCCGACACCTCGATGAGCCGGGTGCCGGCGGGGACGGTGACGGTGATGCCGATGTCTTCGAAGGTGACGTTAGCCTTGGGCATGGGAGGATTCCTTGAGTAATTCGGACATGTCGATGACGCGTCGCGCGATGCGTCCGGTGAGATGGCGCGCCAGCTCCCGTCCCAGTTCGCGGCAGCTTTCCAGTTCGTCTTCGGTGGGAATGAGCTTGACCCGCACGCCCTTGACCGGGACGCGCAGCTTCAGCCCGCGCAAGCGGTCTTCCACCATGTTCACGCCCTCGCCGCCCTC
>JAIBFE010000111.1 GCA_019459705.1 Thiobacillus sp.
TGAGGCCGGCATTCACCGTCACGAAGTTGTGGTCGATGCCGATGATTTCGGCGGTGATGACTTCACCCTGGCGCATTTCCTTATGGGTGAGGGATTACTCGAACATGGCGGCAAAGCTTTCCATCGAAGCGGGGGCGGAAGTAGCGGTAGCAGTAGACATTAAAACCTTCAGTCCGTCGGTGAGGACGGGGTTAGTTGCACATCGCCAGCCTGCGGGCGCAGGACTGACACGGGACATTAATTACCTTGTTTGCTGCGCGCCTTACATAAAGCGTAGTGCGTCAGTACCGCCTGCACCGCCGACTCGATATCCATGTGGGTCGTATCGAGCAACAGCGCGTCGGCTGCGGGCTTGAGTGGCGCCACGGCGCGGGCCGTGTCGCGCGCATCGCGCGCCTGCATATCGGCAACAAGGGCGGGGAGATTAGCAGAGTTCCCCTTCTCGATCAACTGCTTATACCGCCGCTCGGCGCGCGCCTCGGCGCTGGCCGTGAGGAAAACCTTGGCCACCGCGTCGGTGAACACCACCGTGCCCATATCGCGTCCGTCGGCCACCAGGCCGGGAAGCTGCCGATAGGCGCGCTGACGGTCGAGCAGGGCCGCGCGCACCGCCGGCAATGCCGCCACTTTCGAGGCACCCTCGCCGACCGCCTCGGCACGGATGGCGTCGGTGACATCCTCCTCTGCCAGCCACACCGCACCGTCGCGAAAGGTGGCCGGCAGCGCGGCTGCCAATTGCGCCACGCCCGCTTCGTCGTCCAGCGCCACGCCGTGTTTCATCGCCGCCAGCGCGGTCAGCCGGTAGAGTGCGCCGCTGTCCAGGAAATGAAACCCAAGCCTGGTGGCGACCCGCTCGGCGACCGTGCCCTTGCCCGAGGCCGAAGGACCGTCGATGGCAATAACGGGGACGTTCATTGCGCGATCCCCGCAAAAATCCTGAAATACGTCGGGAAGGTCTTGTTCACGCACGCCGGATCGTTGATGCGAACCGGCACGCCGCCGAGCGTCACCAGCGACAAGCACATCGCCATGCGATGGTCGTCATAGGTGTCGATGACGGCGTTGGGAATGAGTTTCTCCGGCGGGGTGATGCGGATGAAGTCCGCGCCCTCTTCCACTGTCGCGCCGACCTTGCGCAGCTCGGTCGCCATCGCCGCAATGCGATCGGTTTCCTTCACCCGCCAGCTGGCGATGTTGCGCAGCGTGGTCACGCCGTCGGCGAACAGGGCTGCCACTGCCAGCGTCATCGCGGCGTCGGGGATGTGGTTGCAGTCGAGGTCGATTGCTTTCAGCCGGCCATCTCTTGGCGCGCACGCCTCGATCCAGTTCGGACCCATGTCGATCTGTGCGCCCATCTGCGCCAGCGCATCGGCAAAGCGCACGTCGCCCTGCACGCTGTCACGGCCGACGCCCTGCACCCGTACCGGGCCGACGCCGATGGCGCCCGCGGCGAGAAAATACGACGCCGACGACGCATCGCCTTCCACCCAGATTTCTCCCGGGCTCTGGTAGCGCGCCGCCGCCGGCACGCCGAAGCCTTGCCAGCCATTGCGCGCGATGTCCACGCCAAAACGGCGCAGCATCGCCAGCGTGATTCCGATGTAGGGTCGGGAAATCAGTTCGCCCACGACTTCGATCGTGGTATTGCGCTGCCGCAGCGGCAACGCCATCAGGAGGCCGGTGAGGAACTGACTCGACACGTTGCCGCGCACCTCGGTGGTGTCGCCGGCAATCTCTGCGGGATGGATCTTCAGCGGCGGAAAGCCTTCCTCGCCGAGATAGTCGATGCGCGCGCCCAGACGCCGCAACGCGTCGACCAGATCGCCGATCGGCCGCTCGTGCATGAGCGCCACGCCTTTCAGCACATACTCGCCGCCCGACAGGGCGCACGCGGCGGTGAGCGACCGGAAGGCCGTGCCGGCATTGCCCAGGAACAGCTCGGCCTGCTTGACCGGAAACGCACCGCCCACGCCGGTGATCTCGTAGTCGTCGGAATCGCTCACCCGCGCCACGCCCACGCCCAGCGCACGCAAGGCATCGAGCATGACCCGCGTGTCGTCGGAATCGAGCAGCGCGCGCACGATGGTCGTGCCTTTCGCCAGCGCCGCCAGCAGCAGCACGCGATTGGAAATGCTTTTGGAGCCCGGCAGGCGCACTGTGCCGCGTGCGGCGGTGCTTGCGGGTAAATCGATGAATTCCATCAGGGTTGTGTACGTATCCAGTGATTGCGCGCCTCGCGGGCACGCGAAAAAATGGCCAGCAAGGCCTCGGCGTCTACAGCCGACACGGCGCTGCGCAATGCCTGTAGCGCGGCGACGTAGGCATCCAGTTCGGTCAGCAAGGCCTCGCGGTTCGCCAGCGCGATGTCGCGCCACATTTCCGGACTGCTGCCGGCGATACGGGTGAAATCGCGGAAACCGCTGGCGGCAAAGCGGAAGAAGGTGTCGCCATCGGCGCGCTGCGCCAGTTCGTCCACCAACGCGAACGCTGCCAGGTGCGGCAAATGGCTTACCGCCGCGAACACGCGGTCGTGCAGGCCGGCATCCAGCGTCTCGACCTGAGCCCCGGCCGCTTCCCATAGCGCCTTGACGGTGGCGAACGCGGCGGCGCGGGTGTCGGCTTGCGGCGTCAGCACCACTTTCTTGCCCCGGTACAGGTCGGCGCGCGCGGCGGCCGGGCCGCTCTGTTCGGAGCCGGCGATCGGATGGCCCGGCACGAAATCGGCGAAGCGGTCCCCAAGTTCGGCACGCGCCGTCACCACAACATTGACTTTGGTGCTGCCGGCGTCAGTGACGATGGCGCCGGCCTTCAGATGGGGCACCAGGTTTTTCAGCACGGCTGCAGTCTCGCCCACCGGCAGCGCGAGCAGGATGCAGTCGGCCTGCCCGGCTTCCGCCCAGTCGACGGCGCGGTCGATCAGGCCGCGCTCGATCGCGGCATCCAGGCTCGCCGGATTGCGCCCCACCCCGAGCACCGTGCGCACTGCGCCGGCCTGTTTCAAGGCCAATGCGAATGAGCCGCCGATCAGGCCAGTGCCGACGAGGGCGAGTTTTTCGACGATCACAGGCAGGCTCTCAGCGCGTCGAGGAAGCGGGCGTTCTGTCCGGCCAGCCCGACCGATACGCGCAGGAATTCGGGCAGGCCGTAATTGGCAACCGGACGCACGATGACGCCGCGTTTCAGCAATTCGGCATTGATGCGCGCGGCATCACCGACTTTCGCCAGCAGGAAATTGCCCTTGGACGGCACGGTTTCGATTTTCAGCCCGGCCAGCCCCGCCACCAGTTGCGCCATGCCGGCGCTGTTGAGCGCGTAGCTGCGCAGAAGGAATTCGACGTCGTCAAGCGCGGCCTCGGCTGCGGCGAGCGCAGGCGCGTTGACGTTGAAGGGATGGCGCACCCGGTTCAGCAGATCGATGACGCCGGGATGCCCGACCCCGTAGCCGACGCGCAGGCCGGCCAGGCCATAGGCCTTGGAGAAGGTGCGGCTGATCAGCAGATTGGGGAAACGCTCGATCCACGCCAGGGTGTCGCAGCGGTCGTCGGTGGGGAGGTACTCGCCGTAGGCCTCGTCCAGCACCACCAGCACCTGCGGCGGCACGGTGTCGAGGAAGGCCTCGATCTCCGCCCACGGCAGAAAGGTGCCGGTCGGATTGTTGGGGTTGGCAATCCAGATTACGCGGCTATCGTCGCGGATCGCTGCGCGCATGGCGGCCAGGTCGTGGCCATACTGTTTTGCCGCCACCGCGATGCCCTGTGCACCCACGGTCTGGGTGGCGATGGGGTACACCGCGAAGGCATGCTGAGAATACACAGACGAGGTACCGGGCGTCAGGAAGGCGCGCGCCACCATGTCGAGCACATCGTTGGAGCCGTTGCCGAGCACGATCTGCTGCGTTGCCACGCCCAGTTTTTCCGACAGTTTCGCCTTCAGCGCGAAGCCGGCGCCATCGGGGTACAGCGCCATGTCATGCAGCGCATCCTGCGCTGCCGCCAGCGCACGCGGGCTGGGTCCGAGCGGGTTTTCATTGGATGCCAGCTTGACGATATCCGCCTCGTTCAGCCCCAGTTCGCGCGCGAGCTCGGAGATGGGCTTGCCGGGCTGGTACGGGGCAATCGCGCGTACATGCGACGGCGCGAGATCACAACAATTCATCACGATGCGGCCGGATAGGAACCAAGAATCTTGAGGAAGGCGGCACGCGCCTCGATTTCGGCCAGCGCAGCGGCCAGCCTGGCGTCCTGGCGGTGGCCTTCGCAGACGACAAAGAACAGGTATTCCCACTTGCTTCCTCGCGCAGGACGCGATTCGAGCTTGCTCATGGAAATGCCGGCATCGGCCAGCGGCTGCAGCAGCTTGACCACGGCGCCCGGCTGATTCTTCGCCCCCATCACCAGCGAGGTCTTGTCGCGCCCGGACGGCGCGGCGTCGGTTTGTCCCAGCACCAGAAAGCGCGTGGTATTGCTGGATTCGTCCTCGACCCGTGCTTCGACCACGGCAAGACCATACAGCTCGGCAGCGGCTTCGCTCCCGAGCGTGGCCGCATCGGATTCGGCAGCCGCACGGCGCGCACCTTCGCTGTTGCTGACAACGCTGATTTTTTCGGCATTCGGCAGATGGCGTGCGAGCCACTGCTGGCACTGCGCGAGCGATTGCGCATGGCCGTATACCCGCTGGATGCCGCCGAGACCGCCCTGTTTGCGCATCAGGGTCTGGTGGATCGGCAGCATCACCTCGCCGCAGATCTTCAGCGGGCTGGCGACGATGAGGTCGAGCGTGCGGCCGATCACGCCCTCGGTCGAGTTTTCCACCGGCACCACGGCAAACTCGGCGCGGCCGGTTTCCACCGCCTGGAAGCAGGCGTCGATGTCGGTTTCGGCGAGCGCCTCGACCTCATGCCCGAACTGCTTGTGCACGGCCTGCTGGCTGAAGGTGCCGGCAGGGCCGAGATAGGCAACACGGGTAGTTTCCTCGAGCGCGCGGCAGGCCGACATGATTTCGCGAATCAGACGCTCGACGGTATCGCCCGACAGCGGTCCGGGGTTGGACTCGCGCAGGCGCCGCACGATTTGCGCCTCGCGTTCGGGACGGTAGATTTTCTCGCCCTTCTTGGCACGCCCGACCTGCTGGGCAATGCCGGCACGCTCCGACATGAGCTGCAGAATGTTGTCGTCGATGCTGTCGATGCGCGCGCGCAGCGCCTTCAGTTCCTCATCCATCGTGTCAGGCGGCAGGCAGATAGCGTACGGCGAGCACCCCGGCGATGGCGCAGAGCTGCGCGATCACCGCGCTGGTCACGGCACTGTCGACGTCGACCAGCGTGTAGGCCATGTCGCCCTTCGACTTGTTGACCATGTTGTGGATGTTGAGCCCGGCGGCGGCCAGCACCGACGAAATCTGTCCCACCATGTTGGGGACGTTGGCGTTGGCGATCGCGATGCGGTACGCCGACTCGCGCGCCATGCTGACGTTGGGAAAGTTGACCGAATTGAGGATGTTGCCATTCTCCAGATAGTCGGCGAGCTGCTCGGCCACCATCACCGCGCAGTTCTCCTCGGCTTCCTCGGTGGAGGCGCCCAGGTGCGGCAGCGCCACCACCTTGGCGTGACCTTTCAGCGCGTTCGCCGGGAAATCGCAGATGTAGGCACGCAGCTTGTTGGCGTCGAGCGCCTCGATCACCGCGGCATTGTCGACCACGCCTTCGCGCGCGAAATTCAGCAGCACCGCGCCGGGACGCATCGCGCCGATGCGCTGGGCATTGATGAGATTGCGGGTAGCATCGACGAGCGGCACATGCAGGGTGACGAAATCGGCGAGGCGCAAGGCGTCCTCGACATTTTCCGCGCGCTTGACCTGCGACGGCAGCCGCCATGCGGCATCGACGGTAATCGCGGGGTCGAAGCCGACGACGTTCATGCCGAGCTTGATCGCTGCTTCGGCGATATAGGAGCCGATCGCGCCGAGGCCGATCACGCCCAGCGTGCGGCCCGGCAGTTCGGTTCCGGCGAACGTCTTCTTGCCGGCTTCGGTCGCCTTGTGCATCTCCTCGTCGGAGCCGGCAAGGCACTCGACGAACCTGATCGCGGGAACGATATTGCGCGCGCCCAGCAGCATGCCGGCGATCACCAGCTCCTTCACCGCGTTGGCATTCGCACCGGGCGCATTGAACACCGGCACGCCACGTTCGGACAGCTTCTTCACCGGAATGTTGTTGGTGCCGGCACCGGCACGCGCGATTGCACGTACCGAGGCGGGGATGTCCATGTCGTGCATGTTGGCCGACCCCACCAGGAGGCCGTCCGGAGCGGCGACGCCCCCCCCGACCGTGTAATGTTCCGGCAGCCGCGCCAGCCCGCGCGCGGAAATCGCATTGAGGGTGAGGATCTTGCGCGACTCAGCCATGGCTTTTCTCGAAGTCGCGCATGCAGTCGACCAGCGCGCGCGCGCCCTCGACCGGCATCGCGTTGTAGATCGAGGCGCGCATGCCGCCGACCGAGCGGTGGCCCTTCAGCTGGATCAGGCCACGTTCCTTGGCAGCCTTGAGAAAGGCCTCATCGAGCGAGGCATCCTTCAGGGTGAAGGGCACGTTCATCAGCGAGCGGTTCTCCTTCGCCACCGGCGAGGCGTAGAAGTCAGTCGCGTCGAGATAGTCGTACAGCAGGTTCGCCTTCTCGCGGTTGGTCTTTTCCATCGCGACGAGGCCGCCGCGCACCTTCAGCCACTTGAACACCAGCCCTGCCGTGTACATGGCGAAGGTGGCCGGCGTGTTGTACATCGAGTCGTTGTCGGCGTGGATCTTGTAGTCGAACATGGTCGGCGTGCCTTTCAAGGTCTCCCCGATCAGGTCATCGCGCACGATGACGATGGTGAGTCCGGCCGGGCCGATGTTCTTCTGCGCGCCGGCGTAGATCACGCCGAATTTCGACACGTCGATCGGACGCGACAGGATGGTTGACGACATGTCGGCCACCAGCGGCACGCTGCCGGTCTCCGGGGTCCAGAAGATCTCCACCCCGCCGATGGTTTCGTTGGGCGTGTAGTGGACGTAGGCCGCGTTCGGATCGAGCTTCCACTGGTCCTGCGTCGGCGCGTAGCTGAAGTTCTTGTCCTCGCTGCTCGCACCCACGATCACCGCGCCATATTAGTTCGCTTCCTTGATGGCCTTCTTCGACCATTCGCCGGTGTTGAGGTAATCGGCGCTGGCTTTGCCGCGCAACAGGTTCATCGGCACCATCGCAAACTGGGAAGACGCCCCACCCTGCAGGAACAGCACCTTGTAATTGGCGGGGATGCCCATCAGCTCGCGCAGGTCGGCTTCGGCCTCGGCGGCAATGCCCATGAACTCCTTGCCGCGGTGGCTCATTTCCATCACCGACATGCCGCTGCCGTGCCAGTCGACCAGTTCGGCCTGCACCTGTTGCAGCACATCTCTGGGAAGCACGGCCGGGCCGGCGCTGAAGTTATAGATGGTCATGTTCAGAATCCCCTCATTCCTCTTCGTTGTCGGTTTCAGCCACTTTTTCCAGGCTGATCAGCGTTTCACCCTTGTCCAGGTTGATCAGCGTTACGCCCTGCGTCGCGCGGCTCATCGCTCGGATTTCCTTGACGCGCGTGCGGATCAGCACGCCGCCAGTGGTGATCAGCATGATTTCATCGTCTTCCTTCACCAGCGTGGCGGCCACCACACGGCCGTTGCGCTCGCTGGTCTGGATCGCGATCATGCCCTGCGTGGCGCGTGCGTGGCGGGTGTACTCGGCGATCGGCGTGCGCTTGCCGAAGCCGTTCTCGGTCGCGGTCAGCACAAAGTCATTCTCGTCCTCGGCCACCAGGAGCGAAATCAACTTCTTGCCCTTGGCGAGCTTCATGCCGATCACGCCGCGTGCGGTGCGGCCCATCGGACGCACGTCGTTTTCGTCGAAGCGCACCGCCTTGCCGCCGTCGGAGAACAGCATGACATCGTGGCGGCCGTCGGTGATCGACGCGCCGATCAGGAAATCGCCTTCATCCAGCCCCACCGCGATGATGCCGGCCGTGCGCGGGCGCGAGAAGTCGCTCAAGGGTGTTTTCTTGACGATGCCGTTGCTGGTGGCCATGAACACGTAGTGATCGTCGTCAAAGGACTGGACCGGCAGCAGCGCGTTGATCTTTTCGCCCTCTTCCAGCGGCAGCAGGTTGACGATCGGCTTGCCGCGCGCGCCGCGCCCGCCCTGCGGCACGTTGTAGACCTTGAGCCAGTACAGGCGGCCGCGGTTGGAGAAGCACAGGATGTAGTCGTGGGTGTTGGCGACGAACATCTTCTCGATGAAATCTTCGTCCTTGGTGCCCGCCGCCTGCTTGCCGCGCCCGCCGCGCTTCTGCGCGCGATAGTCGTCGAGCGGCTGCGACTTCATGTAGCCGCCGTGCGACAGCGTGACCACCATCTCCTCCGGCTTGATCAGGTCCTCCATCGACATGTCCTGCGCGTTCTCGACGATGGCCGAGCGGCGCGCGTCGCCGAACTGCTCCTGGATCTGGGTCAGTTCCTCGCGGATGATCTGGGTGATGCGCGACGGGTTGGCGAGGATGTCGAGCAGGTCGGCAATCTTCGCCATGATCTCCTTGTACTCGCCGATGATCTTGTCCGACTCCAGGTTGGTCAGGCGCTGCAGTTGCATTTCCAGAATGCGCTGCGCCTGGATCTCGGACAGGCGGTAACCGTCGGCGTGCAGGCCGAACTCGGGGCCGATGTTCACCGGGCGCGAGAACTCGGGGTCAATGCGCGCCAGCATTTCCTCGACCATCGCCGACTTCCAGGCGCGGCCGAGCAGACGCTCTTTCGCGATGACAGGGGTTTCCGAGCTCTTGATCAGTTCGACGATCTCGTCGACGTTGGCGAGCGCCACCGCCAAGCCTTCGAGGATGTGGCCACGCTCGCGCGCCTTGCGCAGGTCGAACACGGTGCGGCGGGTGACGACTTCGCGGCGGTGGCGCAGGAAGGCGTCGAGCATTTCGCGCAGGTTCAGCAGACGCGGCTGACCATCGATCAGCGCCACCATGTTCATGCCGAAGGTGTCCTGCATCTGCGTCTGCTTGTACAGATTGTTCAGGATCACGTCGGCGTTCTCGCCGCGTTTCAGTTCGATGTAGACGCGCATGCCCGACTTGTCGGATTCGTCGCGCAGGTCGGCAATACCGTCGATCTGCTTTTCGCGCACCAGCTCGCCGATCTTGATCAGCAGGTTGGCCTTGTTCACCTGGTAGGGCAGCTCGTCGATGATGATGGCCTGCTTGCCGCCACTCTTGTCGAGGTCCTCGACGTGGCAGGTGGCGCGCATCACCACGCGGCCGCGCCCGGTGCTGTAGCCGTCGCGCACGCCGGACAGGCCGTAGATGATGCCGGCGGTCGGGAAATCCGGCGCCTTGACGATGCTGATCAGCGATTCGATGTCGATCTCGGGATCGTCCAGCAGCGCAAACAGCGCG
>JAIBFE010000326.1 GCA_019459705.1 Thiobacillus sp.
TGCGATTCGCCACGACAGCGGAAGCGCCTACACGCGCGTGGTCGACCGCCTGCAACGCCGCCCTGACGGCATCCCGGAGAACCTTGGCAAAGCGATCGGAAGCCCGCGCCGCTTCATCCTGCAAGCCAAAACAACCGGCCCATGTCGTCCGCTGGCTCGTTGCTACCGCCGCGTTTGCGCGCACCGACCGCTGGCCGTTCCCCGAAGTAAAACGCCGCACCGCACTGCTGCCAGCCGTGCGCGGCTCGCGCGCGAGCACTGACCCCCGCACCTCGCCCGATTTGTTGAACCCGACGAAAGGACTTAGCATGGCAAAAACTGCCCCCGTTTCTTCGCAAACAGCGAGGAAATCCGTTCCTGTATCGCATTTGCTCCAAAGCGCCCAAATACTGCAAATAAGGCCCTGTAGAACCGTGATTGCACGAAGCTATACATTATGCGAAGTCGATAACGGAAACCGGCAATTCTTGCCGGTGCTGGTGTAGGAACCAGAGCAACCTGCTCAATTGCAACTTAAGGCTGCCAAATCGCACACCTCCAACCCGCCAACATAAAATCAATTAATTCAATTGCTTACAGTGATGGCGCCTGCAGCTTCAAGTTGCCAACCCGGAGCCTCTCAAAACACCTCAAGCTGCTAATTCAAAAGGAATAATTTCAGGAGGTTCAGGCGTGGCTTACCAGCAAGATCCACCTGCTAATCGAGATTCCCTGGAATCAAGTCAGGCCACTTTGCTCCCGTAGCGGGTTTGCGTTACGCGACCAGAATTCCCTTGCGCTCGGCCACCGCGATGGTGGCCAGCGCCCCGGAGTTGAACTCGATGTAATCCGCCTCGATGCCGTCGCTGAAGATCACGCCGTTCTCCGGCATCAGCGAGGCCAGCCGGAGCGGCTGCCCCGGTCGGATGTTCCCGAACACGAGGTTCGCTGCCGAGGCCTTGCTCGGGAATGGCTCGCGCACTGCGAACGTCAGCGTGTCCGCATCCCATGGCACCGGCTGATAGGGCTCGTGCCGGAGCTTCTGGTGCAGGCTCATGGCAATCTGCATCGCGCCGGTGACGATGCTCTTCATCCAGGCCGTCGACCCCAGTCCGGTCGACACGATAAGCCCGCTTGAGGACTGCACCTCCCTGCGGTCGCCCTGCTGGATCTCGTAGCGCGCCGACGTATGCGTCCGCGGCCCGATGAAGAGATCGTTCACGGCATACAGCGTCTGCCCATCGGTAAGGGTGGCCTTGGCCATGGTGACCTCCCGCGCCGCGAAGCGGTCCCGCACCACGTCGGCCAGAACCTTCGGCGCCGCCTGTGGCTCATACGGCAAGAGGATCCCGTCGTAGCGCGCAGGCTCCGGGTTCATGCCGATGAGCGGCTGGCCGTCGAGGTATTTCATCGTGTTGGCGACCAGGCCATCCTGACCCAGCGCCATCACGATGTCGTCCCGGCCGAACAGGAAGTTCGGCAGGAAACCCCGGTCGATCACCTGGTAGCGGCCATGCGCCTGCAGCGTACCCAGGACGCTCCGCTTCGCCTCGGTATAAGCTGCGTGCTCGCGCTCGTAGTCCGAAAAGTCGGCGCCGAGGTGCTCCACGTAGAACTTTGCCTGGGCAAGGGTGTGGAAGCGGGCGACGAACTCTTCCAGGCGCGTCTGGCGTGTGACTAGCACGACCTTGCGTTCAGCGTTTGTGTCCATCGCCGGCCTCCCCTTGATCGGGTCTGGGAAGCAAGGCTTGCAAGAGCTCGGGCGATACGTTGAGCTGTCCGATGCGCTCGGCCTTCTCGGCGATGCCGCCGAATGCCTGCGCAATCAGCTGTCCCGGCTGCATGCCTGCGGCTGCGAGTGCCTGGACCACCCGCGGGTCCGCCGCTTCCAGGGCTTTCATCACGGCTGCAAGCCTGTGCGCCTCGGCCTCGGCCATGGTGCGCGTGTTCTCTGCATTGAGTGCGACGAAGGCCTTGCGTCTATCCTCGATGGTGATGTCCGCTTCCATATCGGCCTGGCGAAGCTCGGCTTTCTTCCGGCGTACGCTGGCTTCCGCCTCCATCTGAGTCTCGCGGATGACGCGCTTCTTGCTTTCCACAGCTACCTCGGTGTCGAGCTCGTTTTCGCGGATCGTGCGCTCCTGCTCGACCGCCGCGGTGCGGCGGGCGAAGATAGCCTCGTCCGAGGCCGTGAGGATGGCCTCGCGCCCCACCGCCGCGCGTGCCCACGCCCGTTACCGCGTGGGCGTGATAGCCCACACCAAAACCCCCCGCACCACAAAGCCGCGCCCC
>JAIBFE010000206.1 GCA_019459705.1 Thiobacillus sp.
CCCCCCCCCCCCCCCCCCCCCCCCCCCCCCCCCCCCCCCCCCCCCCCCCCCACCTGTCGGGTATGCTGCGGGCATTGCCACTGATCTCCGTCCGGATGCTTACTGGCCCTTATTACCCCCGTTCGTTCACCATCCTCGTCATCGTCGCCATGGGCGTGCTGATCGTGCCGCTCGCCAGCGGCCTGATCAACGCGGTACACGTGCTGCAGGGCGTGGTCGACACCCAGCGCCAGTTCACCCGCACCAGCCTTGCCATCACGCGCGACGTGCGGCAGATTGTCGAATCGGTCAGCCAGCTGCAGCGCGCCGCCGGACAATATCATCTGCTGCAGGATGCTGAATTCGGTCCGGCCCTGCGTACCCGCTTCGACGAACTGCAAACCCGGTTGGGGCGGCTCGATGCTGAGCTCGTCGACACGCAGGCGCGCACCACGCTGGCCACGCTCGGGACACGCAGCCGCACGCTGTATCGCCAGCTGCAACCGGGTGCGTTTCTCGACAGCGCCCGTTTCCATGCACTCGACCCCGCATTCGATGCCCTGGATGCAGGCGCACGCACGCTGCTCCGCCAGGCCGACGCCTCGGTGCAGCGCGAATTGCAGGCACTCGAAGGGACGGTGCAAGCCACCCGGCAACGCCTGATCGTTCTGGCCTTGGCGCTGATTCCGCTGACGTTGCTGCTGGCGGCGGTGTTTTCCTGGATGATCAACCGCCCGATCAAGCAGCTCAAGGCATCGATCCAGCAGCTCGGCCAGGCCGACCTGCGCCCGCTGCCGGCGATCAACGGACCGCAGGACATCGTCGAGCTGGGGCGTGAAATCGACTGGCTGCGCCAGCGCCTGCAGGCGCTGGAAGACCAGAAGCTGCGTTTTCTGCGCCACGTGTCGCACGAACTGAAAACTCCGCTCGCCTCGCTGCGCGAAGGGGTGGCGCTGCTGGGCGACGAACTCGCTGGCAGCCTCAACGCACGCCAGCGCAGCATCGTCGCCATCATGGACAGCGGCAGCCGCGACCTGCAGAAACGCATCGAGGACCTGATCCGCTATGGCGGCATGGTGCGCAACACCACGTCACCGCCGGCCACGCCGCACGCACTGGCCGAGGTGCTCGCCAGCGTCCTGGCGCGGCAGCGGCTGGCGATCGACGCGCGCCACGTCCGGGTCGAGACGCAGCTGACCGCCGCCACGGTGCACGCCGACCGGAGCCAGCTGGAAACCGTGCTCGACAACCTGCTGTCCAATGCGGTCAAATTCAGCCCGGAAGGTGGTCGCATCCTGGTCAAGAGCGAGCCCGCCGACGGCATGACTGCCGTGTGGGTATGCGACGAAGGCGGCGGCATCCCCGAAGCCGAGCGTAGCCGCGTGTTCGAGCCGTTTTTCCAGGGCGCGCGCCAACCTGCCAGCACGATCAAGGGCAGCGGGCTGGGATTGTCGATCGTGCGCGAAGCGCTGCTTGCTGCCGGCGGCAGCGTCGAGGTGGTCGATTGTCCACCGTGGTCGACCTGTTTTCGATTATCTTGGCCCGCATAACCTGGCCCTTACCGCAATGACGTTCAGATCCCTTTTCCTTGCAGGCGTGCTGTTGTCTATGGGTGCCTGCACCCTGCCGCCCGAGTACCCGGCCTTTCGCGCCCATCAGGCCGAATCGGGTGCACCGGCGCTGCTGGGCGAACTGGCGCGCGTGGCGGCGCTGTCTGCCGAGCAGCGACGCCGCGAACTGGCTGATCTGGAAGGGGCGAGGCGTCTCGACGATGCCCGGCGCTTCAGGCTGGCCGCCCTGCTGGAACGCGAAGACAGCGTGGAGGCACTCGAACGCAGCCTCAAGAGCCTCAACGCCATGGCCGACGGTGACGCACGTACGCAGGCCTTGCTCGATCTGATGAAAAAATCACTCCGGACGCGCATCGAGCTCAGGCAGCAAACCGCGCGTACCCAGGAATTGCAGGACAAGCTGGAGCAGATCAAGGCGCTGGAGAAATCGCTGCAGCAGCGTAATACCCCGGTCAAGACACCATGAAAAAACCCTGCATTCTGGTGGTCGACGACGATGCGGCGCTGCGCGAGCTGATCACCCTGCGACTGGAAGCCAATGGCTTCAAGGTCGAGACGGTCGATAGCGGCGAGGCGGCGCTGGCGCAGCTGGCGCTGGCGCGGCCCGACGCCGTGCTGACCGACATGCAGATGGGGGGCATGGACGGCATGGCGCTGTTTCGCGCCATCCACGCACGCGACCCGGCGCTGCCGGTGATCGTACTGACCGCGCATGGCACCATCCCGGACGCGGTGGCCGCTACCCAGAAAGGCTTGTTCGGCTACCTCACCAAGCCGTATGACGCCCCCACGCTGATCGAGCTGCTGAAGCGCGCCACCCGGCTGACCGGCAGCAACCCTGACACGGGTGACGACAGCTGGCGCAGCGAGATCGTCACTGCCAGCCCGGCGATGGACGCGCTGCTGGCCGAAGCGCGGCTGGCCGCGCAAAGCGAAGCCTCCGTGCTGATCCAGGGTGAATCGGGCACCGGCAAGGAGCTGCTGGCGCGCGCCCTTCACCGCGCCAGCCCGCGACGCACCCATCCTTTCGTCGCAATCAACTGCGGCGCGATTCCGGCCGAACTGCTCGAATCGGAACTGTTCGGCCACGTGAAGGGCGCCTTCACCGGGGCGGGGCGCGATCATCCCGGCCTGTTCCAGAGCGCCGAGGGCGGCACCGTGTTCCTCGATGAGATCGGCGACATGCCCGCGCCGCTGCAGGTCAAGCTGTTGCGGGTGCTGCAGGAGGGCGAGGTGCGGCCGGTCGGCGCCACCGAAACACGGGCCGTCGATGTGCGCATCCTGTCGGCCACCCACCGTAATCTGGAAGAAGCGATTGCCAGCGGCGAATTTCGTGAAGACCTGTATTACCGCCTCAACGTGGTCAACCTGACGCTGCCGCCGTTGCGCGAGCGGCGCGAGGACATCCCGCTGCTGGCCCAGCATTTCCTCAGCGCGCTGACCGAAAAGTATCGCCGCCGCATCCACGGCTTTGCCCCCGACGCGCTGGACATGCTGGTGGCGGCCGACTGGCCGGGCAACATCCGCCAGTTGCACAACGTGCTGGAGCAATGCTGCGCGCTGTGCACCACCTCCACCATCCCGGCCAGCCTGGTGGCGCGCGCGCTGCGCGACAAGCCGGCCGAGATCCAGCCGCTGGCCGAGGCACGCGCCGCATTCGAGCGCGATTACCTGATCACGCTGCTGAAGCTCACCCGCGGCCAGGTCAGCGAAGTGGCCCGGCTGGCCGGACGCAATCGCACCGAGGTCTACCGGCTGCTGCAACGTCACGAGCTCACCCCCGCCCTGTTCAAGGATCGCGACGAATCCGACTGAATGTCGGGCGCGGACGACGCCTGCCCCGCCCTGCGGTGGCCTTGAACACGAACAGGGATTCCAGCGGCTTGATTCAAAAGGCAATTGTTCATCTGGCACATCCCCTGCAAAGCAGGGATGACGCCTGTGTGCGCCATGATCAACCCTGAGAGGAGAACGCCATGTTTGGATGGGCCATTACATTTCTGATCGTTGCCATCATTGCCGGAGTTTTCGGCTTTGCCGGTATCGCCGGCACTGCCGCCTGGATCGCCAAAGTGCTGTTTGTCGTGGGTCTGGCGATATTTCTGGTGTTGCTGGTAGTGGGGCGCCGCCCACCGACGGTTTAAGCCTGCCGTACCACCTGGCTGGGGAGCTTGGCTCCCCTTTTTTTATGTGCCATTCCCGGGCAGCTTCCGTCCTGTCGCCGATCTCAGACAAAAATAATTCATTGAAACAATCAGTTGAGAAACACGGCCCATGACTGTCGTCCAAAGGCGACGGATTGCCCGGGCAACACCGTGGCGCCCGGGCGCCCATCCGGAAAACCCACTCTATCTAATTGATTTTATTTATGAATTCTTATCTGGCACGATCGTCGCTGTATCCGGCCTGAGTGCACCTGCATTCGAATTGATCCATTACAGGAGATAGACATGAAATCCATTAACGATCGCATTCTGAATCTGACGCTCGCCGGCGCCCTGGGCGCCTTCACCGCGACCTCGACCCTGGCCGCACCGGTGATGCCCACCTTCCAGACGACCGACGGCAATGGCGACGGCATGATCAGCCTGCAGGAATTTCAGGCAAAGGGGGGCGTTGAGCAGGCTTTCCTCGAAGGGGACGCCAACCGCGACAAACGCCTGAGCAGCGACGAGTACACCAAGGCCGTCGCCAACAACGACCGCATCAAGGCCGACAAATATGTCGATGACGCCTGGATTACCGCCAAGGTCAAGACGCTGCTGCTGAAAGACGAGGGCGTGAAAGGACTGGACGTGAATGTGGAAACCCACAAGGGCACGGTGCAGCTGTCCGGCTGGGTCAACACCCCGGCGCAGATTGGCCAGGCTGAAAAAATCGCGCGCAGCGTCGAGGGGGTGAAGGGGGTCAGCAACGTCCTTCAGGTCAAGCGCTAAACGCTCACTGCAATACCTGGCCGGCGCGGCATTCGCCGTGGCCGGCCGATCGACCGGACTTCCAGGAGAATTGACATGCACACGAGCACACACCACCTCAACGACGAACACATGCGGCTGTATGAATGGAGCGGCGCCGTCATGCAGCACGCGATCCCGACCGGATCGAAACGCACCCACCCCTGGCACGCTTCTTACAGCGTGCTGGCGCTGCTGACCAGCCTGCTGATCCTCAATGGCTGCGACAACAAGGGCCAGGCCGTACAGGACATGAAGAAGGAAGCCGGCTCCCTGCTTGACGACACCACAGCCAAACCGGGGCCGGCGGAAGAGGCTGGCCGCACGCTGGACGAAACACGCGAGCAGGCCGGTGAAAAAATCGAGCAGATCGGCGAAGACCTGCAAAAGCCATAGTAGCCGGCCGCACAATAAAAAAAGCCGGGGCAGGTGCCCCGGCCTTGTGCGATCGAATCAGCCGATCAGAACGAGTAGCTGTACATCAGCTGCCAGTTGACCTGGCTGTGCTCGATGGTCATGCCGCCATTCTGCGGACCGGTTCCCGTCACCGACACTTCCGGGACGTAGCTCAGCCCGAAATTGATTTGCGACTGCTTGCTGAACGCATAACCGAAGCCCACCGTGTAATGTTCCTCCACGATCGCCGGCCACAGATAGTTGACGTTTTGATCGGGGATCGGATTCTTGCCGTAGTTGTACCCGACGCGGCCCGTGAAGGCATCGCTGAACTTGTAGGCCAGGCCCAGCGACAGCACGATCTGGTCATCCCAGTCCTGCTGGAACGGCGCAACCACCGCGCCATTCTGGTAGATGGTCACGGTGTTCATGCTGCTGCTCCACATCAGGTCCTTGACGTCGGCCGCCACCATGAGCCGGTCGCTCGCCTGCCAGGCCAGGCCGAGGCCCAGGATAGCCGGCATGTCAAAGCCTTCGACCTTGTAGCCGCCGTCCTTGAGGTCAGGCAGATTGCCGGCCGTCTGGTAGACGCCGCCTACAGTGAGGGCGTCATTCAGCTTGTAGGTGAAGCCGAGCTTGGCCGCCAGGCTGTAACCCTTGGCAGCGCCGGTATAGTCGCTGTCGTCCTTGAAATTGATTTCCTTGGTCGCAGGATTCATGTCCAGGTTGGCGACCAGATCCATGCCTGCCCATACGATATCGACGCTGCCGCCGACGTTGAAGCGGTCGTTGACCTGATAGGCCAGCGGGAAAATCACCCGGCCCACGCTCACCTGCGCCATGTCGCCGCTGGCGTATTCGGTACCCATGCCGCCCTGGCCGTAGATGCCGGCACCGTAGGTCAGCTTGCCCTGCTTTTTCACATAGCCGAAGGCAGGCATGTAGAAGGCGTCAGCACTGGATTTGCCCATTCCCATGGACGTCTCCACGTCCGGACCGACAAAGCCCAGCATCACGTCGACCCGGCTGCCGTCCGCCATCAGGGCCAGGGTCGCCGGGTTGTTCGCCATGGCCGCGCTGCCATTGTCATACGCCATGGCCGCGCCACCCATGCCTGCGGCAATGGGGCCGTAGCCTTCCATCAGCATGCCGTTGGTGGCAAGTGCCAGGCCAGGCACCGTTATTCCCACCGCAGCCAGGGTGGCCGCGAATTTCTTCAGTTGCATCAGGATCTCCTACGACGCGGGTTGATTTAGCAAAACCGAAAATTCTAACCTATTAATGCACAGAGCCGCCTGTCTCCCGGTTCCGCTCACGCAAAAGTCAAAGGAAAGGGAAGAAACATGGCGTGAAACAGGGTCTCTGACCTGTTCGCACAAGCTCAATCGGCAGATTTCGGCAAAACCTGAGCCCAACCCTGCAGTTACATTGCGTTACACCTCGTTACCCACCCCAAACACCCCGCTTACACAGCACTCCTACAGTGCAGGTGTCCGCTGATGCAGCCAAGCCCCGGCGACACCCCTCAACTGAACAGGAGTCACACCATGAAAAGCACATTGATGAAAACCGCCCTCGGCATGCTGGCGCTCGGCCTGTTGGCGACCGGTGCCCAAGCCGGCTGGGAGCAGGACGGCTATGACCACAGGCAGGCCAACCTGCAATCCCGGGCGTATGGCCAGCAGATCAACGCACGCCAGGATCGGCAGATGGAGCGCATCCAGTCCGGGATGCGGTCAGGCCAGATCACCCGTCGCGAATTCCGCGAATTGATGCAGGAACAGCGCACAATTCACGCCATGGAGCAGCATTTCCGTGCAGATGGCAGGATAGACGCACGCGAATTTCGGCGCCTCGATCGAGCACTGGATGTTGCAGGTCGCGCTATCCGGATAGAGAAAAATGACTACCAGGCACGCCATGCCTACGGATCCGCGCCCAGATTCAACTGAACGCAGCGGGCACCGTGATGGATAACACGGTGCCCGGTCGTAAATGACCGGATTCATCATGCACGCAAGGAGAGAAAACAGTGAACCATTCCGTCACCCTGGCTTTGGTCACGATACTCGCCGCGGGGCCGGCGCTTGCCGATCCGCCCGACCACGCTCCGGCACACGGTTATTACAATAAACATGACGATGACCTTGACCGCAAGAAATACAAGAAAGCCAAGCACTATCAAGGCAAGAGCGGTGTCGCATATGTCAGCGACTACGGCATTTCGGGCGGTCGCTGCAACCGCGACGAAATCGGTGCGGTCATCGGCGGCGTCACCGGCGCAGTGATCGGCGGCCAGGTGGGCAGGCGCAACGATCGCGTGGTCGGCATGGTGGTCGGCGGCGTGCTCGGCGCGGTGGTGGGGCACGCCATCGGCGACAGCATGGACGACCGCGACCGCGCCTGCATGGGCCATGCGCTCGAACTGGGCCGCCCCGGCGTGCCGGTGGTCTGGCGCAGCGCGGGTCAGGATTACCACTTCACCCCGCGCGGCGATGCCTTCAACGGTTGCCGCCACGCCACCGTGGTGGTCGACGGCCGCAAGCCGCGCGACGTGCTGGCCTGCCCGTCCGGTCGCGGCGAATGGCGCTTCCGCCGCAGCTGACCGACTGATGTACCCGGGCCGGCGACGCCAAGCCTGCTAAAATGCCGGCTTTGCGTCCTGGCCCTATTTTGCGGCTTCAGCCATGTCTGCCCTCAAGAACGATACCTTTCTGCGCGCGCTGCTGCGCCAGCCGACCGATTACACCCCGCTGTGGCTGATGCGCCAGGCCGGGCGCTACCTGCCGGAATACAATGCCACCCGCGCCCGCGCCGGCGATTTTCTGACCCTGTGCAAGACGCCTGATCTGGCGACCGAAGTCACGCTGCAGCCGCTGGCGCGCTATCCGCTCGATGCTGCGATCCTCTTTTCCGACATCCTCACCGTTCCCGATGCGATGGGACTCGGCCTCTATTTCGCCCAGGGCGAAGGCCCGCGCTTCGAGCGCCCGCTGCGCGACGAGTGGGAAATCCGCGACCTCTCCGCGCCCGATCCGACCGACAAGCTGGGCTATGTGATGGATGCGGTCAAAAGCATCCGCCGCGCGCTCGATGGCTCGGTGCCGCTGATCGGCTTTTCCGGCAGCCCCTATACGCTGGCGTGCTACATGATCGAAGGCGGCGGTTCGGACGATTACCGCCACATCAAGACCATGCTGTACAGCCGCCCCGACCTGCTGCATCGCATCCTGGAAGTGAACACCCAGGCGGTGACCGATTACCTCAACGCGCAGATCGAAGCAGGCGCCCAGGCCGTGATGATTTTCGATTCCTGGGGCGGCAGCCTCACCCCGCACGCGTACAAGGAATTTTCGCTCAACTACATGGAGCGAATCGTCGCCGACCTGATCAAGGAACGCGAGGGTCGCCGCGTGCCCAGCATCATCTTCACCAAGGGCGGCGGCAACTGGCTGGAAGCGATGGCCGGCATCGGCGCCGACGCGGTGGGGCTCGACTGGACGCTCGATATCGGCGAGGCGCGCCAGCGGGTAGGCGACAAGGTTGCCCTGCAGGGCAACCTCGATCCCTGCGCGCTGCACGGCACGCCCGAGAGCATCCGCGCCGAAGCCTCACGCATCATCGACCGCTATGGCAACCATCCCGGCCACGTGTTCAATCTCGGCCACGGCATTTCGCAGTTCACCAATCCGGACATCGTCAGCGTGCTGGTCGAGACGGTGCACAGCCGGAGCCGCGCGGTACGCGCCGCCCCGCTTTCCGCATAGCGCTCCCGCGAACTTTTTACGCGCGGCGACCCCTAATTTCAGCCTTCGTTAACGAGGATCCACCATGAAACGTCTTTTGATCAGCCTGTTTGCCCTTTTCATCAGCTTCGGATTCGTCATGCACGATGCCGAGGCCAAACGCATGGGCGGCAGCAAGTCCTTCGGCATGCAGCGCACGGCCCCCGCCAAGCAGGATGCGGCACCCGCTCCGCAGCGCACGCAACAAAGCGCCACGCCAACGACCGCGCCGAACAAGCGGTCATGGATGGGCCCGATTGCCGGCCTCGCCGCGGGTTTGGGCCTGGCCGCACTGTTCTCGCATCTGGGAATGGGCGAAGAAATGGCCAACTTCCTGATGCTGGCGCTGCTGGCGATGGCCGCCTTCATGCTGTTCCGTCTCTTCATGCGCCGCAATGCGCCTGCGGCTGCACCCGCAATGCAGTATGCCGGCATGCCGCAGAACATGCCTCGCGCGTCCGGCGCGGCCCCGGCCTCGATGGGCAACGACCACGATACGCACAGCTTTCCGCCCGGCTTTGACGCCGACGCTTTCGCCCGCGAGGCCAAGCTCAACTTCATCCGCCTGCAGGCTGCATTCGACGCCGGCAACCTGGACGATCTGCGCGCCTTCACCTCGCCCGAAGTCTTCGCCGAAATCCGCATGCAGCTGGCCGAGCGCGGCGACACCGCGCAGACGACCGACGTCACGACGCTCGACGCCGAGGTGCTGGAAGCGGTCGACGAGGGCAACCAGCACATTGTCAGCGTGCGCTTCACCGGCCTGGTGCGCGAAGCCGCCGACCTGGGCGCCACGCCGCTCGACGAGATCTGGCACCTCACCAAACCGATCAGCGGCCAGGGTGGCTGGGTTATCGCGGGGATACAACAGCAAAGCTAAGTAAAAACAAGGCCTTGCGCACTCATAAGGTGCACAAAAACCCGTATTTGCGGGAATAGAAGCATCAACTTATGCACAGTTATGGCGCAAGGGAACTTTTTTTGTGTCAAACGCTTGACAGCCGGGCCTTGTTTATAAGTCTTTGAATAATATCAACTTGGTGGTCTGCCCGCTTTTTAACCCAAGCGGTCAACTCACCTGAATACGGGCGATAGAGGGCGGTCGGCACAAATCACTCACACAATTATCCACAGCTTGCGTGGATAATGCAGAATAAGCTTTGGCTAACAGCCACTTAGTGAATTTTCCCCGACACTCAATCAAGAAGCCCTGCTAACTATGCCGTTCATTCTGCAGGTCGCACTCGACACGCCGCTTCACCGGCTGTTCGACTATCGCCTGCCGGATGGCTTCGCAGCCATACAGCCGGGCAGTCTGGTCGAAGTCCCCTTCGGCCGCACCCAGCAGGTCGGCGTCGCACTGGGTCAGACCGCCACCAGTACGGTCGGACTGGACAAGCTGCGCGATGTGATCCGCGTACTCAGCGATCGTCCTGCCCTGTCTCCCGACACCCTCCGTCTGGCGCAGTTTTGTGCCGAGTACTACCACTACCCGCTGGGCGCGATCCTGCTGGCCACGCTGCCGCCGCGTCTGCGCAACGCCACGCCGTTTGTCGCCGAGTCACCCTGGCTGGTGCTGACCGAAGCCGGCCGGGAAGCGACCCCCCCGACCCGCGCCAAGGCACAGCGTGCCCTGCTCGGCGCGCTGCGGGAGACGCCACAGCTGCGCGAGACCGTGCGCGCACAGAAACAAAGCCGCCATGCGGCGGCGCTGGTCGAGGCGGGCTGGGCGGCTTGGTCGCGACTGCCACCGCCCATGACACACACGCCGCAGACCGCCGCCGCCCCCGCTGCCACGCCCGAACAACAGGCCGCACTCGACCACCTGCTGCCCGCGCTCCCGCAATTCGGCGTCCATCTGATCCACGGCGTCACCGGCAGCGGCAAGACCGAACTGTATCTGCGCCTGATCGATGCGGTGCTGGCGCGCGGCAAGCAGGCGCTGGTGCTGATTCCAGAAATCGCCCTCACCCCGCAGCTGGAACAGCATTTTCGCCGCCGTTTTCCCAGGCGCCGCTTTGCCACCCTGCACAGCGGCCTGGGCGAAAAAGATCGCGCCGAGAACTGGCTCGCCGCGCCCGACTGCGACGTGCTGCTCGGCACCCGGCTGTCGGTGTTTGCCCCGCTGCCGCGACTGGGACTGATCGTGGTGGACGAGGAGCACGACGCGTCGTTCAAGCAGCAGGACAGCCTGCGCTATTCGGCGCGCGATGTCGCCATCGCGCGCGGCAAGCAAGGCAATGTTCCAGTCGTGCTGGGCTCGGCCACACCCTCGCTGGAAAGCTATGCGCAGGCGCTGAACGGGCGCTACCGGCTGATCGAGCTGAAGCAGCGCGCCATCAGCCAGGCCCGGCTGCCGGACATCGAACTGGTCGACCTGAAGCATATTCCGCTCGACAACGGCCTCACCCGCCCCGCGCTCACCGCGCAGGCCGAAACGCTCACGCGCGGCGAGCAGAGCCTGGTGTTTCTCAACCGGCGCGGCTACGCGCCGGCGCTGTACTGCCCGAGCTGCGCCTGGGTCATGCCCTGCCCGCATTGCTCGGCGCGGCTGGTGCTGCACCGCACCTCGCACCGGCTGAAGTGCCATCATTGCGGGATCGAGGCGCGCATCCCCCACGAATGCCCGAGCTGCGGCAACCCCGATCTCAAGCCGCTCGGCCAGGGCACCCAGCGACTGGAGGAAACCCTCGGCGCTTTCCTGCCCGCCCCGCGCATCCGCCGCATCGACCGCGACACCATGCGCCCGCGTGCCTGGGCCGAGCTCGGCGAGGCGGTGCACGGCGGCGAGGTCGACATCCTGGTCGGCACCCAGATGCTGGCCAAGGGCCACGACTTCCCCAACATGACGCTGGCGCTGATTCTCGACACCGACGGCGCGCTCTACAGTCCGGACTTTCGCGCCACCGAACGTCTGTTCGCCCAGCTGATGCAGGTGGCCGGGCGCGCCGGGCGCGCCGACAAACCGGGGCGCGTGCTGATCCAGACCGCCTTCCCCGACCATCCGCTGTTCCGCTACCTGCAGCGCCACGACTATCCCGGCTATGCGCGCGAACTGCTGGCCGAACGCAAGCAGCTCGACCTGCCGCCGTTCACCCGCCAGGTGCTGCTGCGCGCCGAAGCGACAACGATGGAGGCGGCGCTCGCCTTTCTGCATCGTGCCGCTCAGCTCGCACCTGACGATGCGAACGTCAGCGTGTTCGGCGCCACCCCGGCGCCGATGGCGCGCGTGGCCAATCTCGAACGCGCACAACTGCTGATCCAGTCGACGCAGCGTCTGGCTCTGCAGGCCTTCGTGCGCAACTGGCGACCGCAGCTCGACACCATCAAGCCGCGCATCGCGCGCTGGTCGCTCGACGTCGATCCGCTGGTGTTCTGAATGGCGGCGCGCGATCGGGCTTCATGTTTGGATGCCCTGCGCGCGACGCTTATAATCGCTGGCTATCCATTCTGAACACTGAGGATGTGCGCAACGTCCCGTCCTCTTTGTAACCATGTCCAACACCCATCCGCTCAAAGAACAGATCGCCCTGCTGATCGGCATTGCCCTCGAAACGGTGGCGCCCGATGCCCCGGTCAGCCTCGAAATCGAACGCCCGAAGAATCCCGGCCACGGCGACTTTTCCAGCAACGCCGCGATGCAGCTTGCGCGTCCGCTGAAGAAGAATCCACGTGAACTGGCACAACGTATCCTCACCGAACTGCCGCAATCCCCGCTGATCGCCAAGGCCGAGATCGCTGGCGCCGGCTTCATCAACTTCCATCTCACCTCGGCCGCCTGGCATGGCATCGTGCCGCAGATTCGCTCGGCCGGGGCGCAATTCGGCCAGGGTGATGCAGGCCGCGGGCACAAGATGCTGGTCGAGTTCGTCTCCGCCAATCCGACCGGCCCGCTCCACGTCGGCCATGGCCGCCAGGCGGCATTGGGCGACGCGATCTGCAACCTGTATGCCGCGCAGGGCTAGGAGGTGTGTCGCGAGTTCTACTACAACGACGCCGGGGTGCAGATCGCCACGCTGGCGAATAGCGTACAGTCGCGCGCCAAAGGCCTGAAACCAGGCGACGCCGC